>JBOFCW010000310.1:0-23253 GCA_051646395.1 Bacteroidales bacterium | reverse complement strand
CACCCGCCGGCGGCGCTTGAACTTCCCCACCGACGGCGGAGCTGTAGAATCTATTGCGGATAATTTTTTTTGAATTCCGGAATGGAATTATGGATAGGATTACAGTAAAGTTACAAAAAAGATGAACATCCTATCAGCTTCCGATACTAATCCCGATCAGGAAGACTAGCTATCGCGTCAGTGCCAAACGCAATGTTATACCGAAATTAGAACTGGATATCGGATAAGATGATGACGATACAAGCGGTGTATTGATTTGCTTATCATAATATCCCCGGATGGTCAGATACTTACTGAAGGTATAGTCGGCCGTAAACTTGATCGTGAGATTCTTATTACCGGATGTTGCCTGCGAATAATTCTCCTGAACTTTGCGAATAATCGCATTTTGTTTGCGATAAGTAACGTCTGCCCGTAAAGTAAGGTCGTGGTTGACGCCTTTTTGTCCACCGCCTTTCATGCCGATAACTGTATTGAAATTCGCAATCTTATATCCTGCACCCACTGTAAAGTCTTTGGACAATGATTCTATAATTTGAACCGAAGACATGTTCAGGCTCAGATTTCGTGTGTCTTTATACTCAATTTTACCGGTCACACCATTGCGCAAGGCTACATCCAACCCGATAAGTGGCATAAAACTTTCTGTCAGACTAACAGATGCAACGTCAAAAGGCGAAGAGGGAATCGGCATATTGTCAATCGGATCCAAGATAAATCCAAGACCATTAGAACTTTCGATCCAATTCAGATAAGAAGCAAATGAACCTACGCTATAAACACAACGGTAAGCATGGCTCAGCGTGATACTTCTGAAATACTTATCAAGTCCGGGAATACGGATCAATCCGTCATACGTGATGCGCCAATTCGGCAACAAACTCTTCAACGACGGGAAAATAGCCGTTGATACCTTATTCGGATCCCGCCCGGTATATGCTGCCATAAATGCAGGAATCATTACATCGGCCGAATTCAGACGGCTACCGGTGATATCCGGCTGAAATGTACCACCAATGGCCGAGCCGGCAGGATATTGAACACCTGCGTATTTGGCATTGATCCGGCCGGCTACCTGTTGCCGGTAACGAATAAAGCGATCAAACGCATCCGACTGATAATTATCTGCCGCTTTGGGATTTGACAAAGAAGTACGCAATGCGATCGTTGTCATCGTAAAGCTTCCGCTGCGTTGAATCGGAACATCCGGAAACATGAACTGATATTGATGAGCCTGGGTCGAAACACGAGTCCCGTTCAGGTCGATCTTCAGACCCTTCAACGGTTCGAGCATGATTTTATACTGAAAATCATGCGTCGTACTCAGTATAGCCGGGCTAGTAAGCGAATCGTTCACTATCAACCATTGGTTATCGAGGGCTTTGTTCACAAAAGATTCTCCGCCTTCAAATCCGAAAGCAAATCCCAAACCGGGAGCCAAGGCTCCGGATGAGCTTTGCCCCATAAAGTCTCCGACGAACGGATCGAAAGAAGGTAAGAATGTTGTATGTGTACGACGATAATTGACCGTAACATTACGAATCAACATCAATCCGCGGGGAGTATACTGAGCCACCTTATACCAGGTTTCTTCCTCTGGCCTTTTACCTTGTTCAATCGACAACTGTACAGCCTGACTATCGCGGGTAAGAATCCGTATCGTATTCTTGTCAATGATTGTATATTTTATCGGATAAGGCTCCTTCTTATTATTTAAAGCCTTCACACGTATATTTTTGTTATCAAGATTGTGACGCACGTTTACAGTTGTATCCGCTTTTAGCTGTACCCGCTGATTATATTGTTTTTTCTTAGGGGGTGTACGTCGGTTATTATTATTCCGGCTATTGGATGCAAATTTCCGGTTTACCTCTTTTAAAAATACTGATTTATTATACAGATTCTCAATATTCAAACGCAAATCACCTTGCATTTGCATTTGATTATCTATCGAATTCCCAAGTTTTGTAAATTCATCAACATACACACCTCTGTTCCAACCATAAGTCGCATTGTATTTTACAGAGGCAGTACTCCAATCGAACCAGGGCAGCTTGTTAATAGGAACAGTAAATGAGGCATCAAAATTCTGGTTATACTTCAGTGGAGAACCGAATTTCAGCAAACTATGACGAATCGAGTCTTTCCAGATTTCATAATCATCCGGGAAGAGACGCTTGTTGACAGGTAGGTTCGGTTCATCGACCCGGGCATTGGTAGAGGCCGAAAAATTAAAACGAAGGGCTTTGGTCAAATCCCAATTGACAGATGTTTGTCTGTCCCATAAAAAGTTCTTACTGAAAGAAACAGGCATGCTGATTCCGGACTGACCTCCGTCATCTATATTTCGCAATTGCTGTTCGTAATACGTACGATGCAAATTTGAATACAAACCGATATTATTCGGTAACCAGTTGAGCGAAAAATCTTTGGCAATACGGAGGTGCGGAGATTTACTCTTCATACCGGCAAACGGAGCCCACGGCTTGATAAACGGACTGTATACATAACTTATTCCTCCCCGGTAGTCCTTATTATGCTCATATTTTACGGTCGGATCATGCTTTGAGGTACGGGTAAAAGCATAATTCAGGGAAAAATTCGCAGGATCCCACGGCATCGGATTTGCCGATTGGATGTTTACCTTGACTCCTGACAAGCTAAAACTCTCAACTACGGCTATTTCCTGAGCAATTTGTTTGATCGAATCTTTCTCTTGTTTGCTTTCTACATTATCCAGACTTTCATCGAGTAAAATATCCTGATTATACGGATCATATTCCGGACTGACAATCTCTTTGGAATAAGAATAAAACAATGGAGCCTTCAGCTTGGCTTTCTCCGGCAAAAGACGTCCCACATCAACAGTGGTAGCTATATTATATTGATAATAATCATCCATACGCCGTTCCATCAATCCCTGATCGAGACTTCCGAAACCAGCAGTTTCGATCTGACCGCCAAGGTTTATGGTAGCGATATCACTAACCCCGATATTGGCATTCGCCCGGCCGGCCCATCCGCCCTTCTCATTGAATTCAGCCAAACGCAATTCATCTACCCAGAAAGTGCCGGCCTTGATATTTCGACTATTATTCCGGATACCGATCATTAGCGTACGGACATCAGCCAGACTCGGATTTCCGACAATGGTAATCTTATTCCGTTTGTTTTCCGGATCATAAATCGAGAACGGTTTTTCGTAAGTAACCTGTGAATAGCTTTTGCGTTTCTCTGCATTTCGGGCTAACTTCAGATTCGTGAACGTTTTTAGTGTAAAATTGAACATGTTGTCTTCCGGCCAAACAAGCTTCCTGTCTGTCAGGCTGTTATTATTATACACACCCGGTGATGTAAGCGTAACAGGAATCTCGTATTCATAATAATTATCCTTGTAGTCACTTCCCACACGCAAGAAAACACTCATTTCTCCATTTTTCAGATCGGTCGTATTGTCTATCAGGGATTCTCCATGTACAAACATCTGTAAACGTTTGAACTGACGCATATCAATAGAAACGTTTTTATAAACAGCCCGGGCATCCGCCGGCGCCAGGTTCAACACCTTCAACGACAAAGACTGCTCATTGAGCTGTGTAATCTGCGATTGTCCCGGATCCACTACCCGCGTAACTCCCGGAGGCATAATATAATTGACCGGAACAGAACCGGCATTCTCTTCTATATTTACAACAGATACATCCATCTGGCCATTGGTAATCGGGGGTACCCCCTCTTTATACAACGGATTTGTATAACTTCTCCAATCGCCGCGCATCAGCTCCAATGAAGCGAATCGCAAATGCGTATCATTTTTAAAGCCGGTCATGAACATCCGTACAAAACGGATCGTTTTGAAATCACGAATTGATCCGATTTGCTTTTCATAATCACGCAATGGCACTTTGAATTGATACCAGTTTACAGATTCTTCCTTTCCATTGCGTAGGCGCACCTTGACAGTTTTCTTGTCACTCACGAAATTCTCGCCCACCTCAAGATCTTTCTTACGCAGGGAGATTCGGTATTGAAAATAGCGCTCGTATTCATTCAATGTATTGTCCTGATTGATATCTTCCACATCGGGCACTGTTTTAGAAGAGACATCATATTTTTCGGGTGAATCTTCTGATGCGGTCGAATTGCCTTCAACTCCGTTATAGTGTTTGTATCGGGAAAGAATATCCACTTGCCGGTCATCGTAATCTGAACCACGGAAATGATGAAAATTATCCCCTGCCGGATCGTTTAATGCTGAAAATGGATTATTACGCAAACGCTCCATCCCTTCGGGAGATAACTTCGCCTGCACGCGTTCAAAATAATGCTTATAAGTTGAAAAATTATATTCATCCTCATTACTCAAACCATCAAAGCCAACATCTTGCTTTTTTCTTGCACCCGGGGCTGTTTCAAATGCATATACAGTTGAAGTGCGCCGTGAAACACGCCCCCAGGTTGTTGTAGCCAGGTAAGTGGTATCTCCATCAATGGGTAATCCGTTCTCAAATGACTTCATCCCATCTTTCAATATATCTTCCGATACTTCACCCAGATTAAAATAAAGATCACCACCGTTAACCTGAAGCGTATCATAAATAAAAGGATCCATCATCCAAAACTGGATGTATTCGTAATTATTCGCCTCGAAATCCGTATTATCCATCTTCCGCATCATTCCTCCCCAGCGCTTTTCCGGATTGGTCAGATTACCAAGTTCATCCATCCCGTCAATATCCAGATTATACGGTCCGCGTTCGGTCGGATAATAAGACATATTTAAAACAGTAAGAATACCGGATTCACCATAATTCAGTTCTTTATTGGGATAAATTTCGCTAAAATTCACCTCACGGATATAGTGATTGGATAGTTGATCCAGGTCTTTCTTTATATGCGAAGGAGTCAATGAAGAGTTCTTTTGTGTAAAAAGGCGGTCGATATAATACCAGCTTAACAGAGCCCGGTTCTGACCATACCGAATATCATTCGATAATCCGGCTTCCGGAAAAAGCGCATTAGCAGAAGGATCATAAGGGGTTGAAGCCAGTTGCCATGCATAAGGAGTCCGCAAATCATACGACGATTGAGACGACTCGAAATCGTCAAGATATACCTCTCCTTTGTCCTTGATCGTTTTGGAATGGCCGGGGATCAACTGTGCATACTCGGCAGAAAGGGAGAATGTGGAAGGGGCAGTTGCATTGACCCATGGAATTTTCCCCATCACATTTGTCAACCACATGTATTCCGTTTTATAGTTCATATTGAACCCATAGATGGTATTTTTCAAGGGAATATCATCCATGGTCACTTTGTTCGTCAGTGGTTTTTCCGAAAGATGCATGACGGTTCCCCCGAAAGTAAATTTTTTCGAGAACTCATATTGCATATCAAGTCCTACCATCGTTTTACGCTGCATGCTAAACATCGACTGGCTCTCAAGGGAAACATTTATATTAGTTCCCGACTCAAGTATACTTTGATTCAGGATCGTAACTACCCCCATCGTATAATCAACGGTATAATCGGAGTTTTCGGTCAGTGTCATTCCTCCGGCAGTAACAACTACCGAACCACGCGGTATATTCATCGCATTCAGATTAATTTCTGCACCAGAAGAAGCACGATATTCACCCTTCATGCGGAATTTGTTTTTTTCAGCCATCTGCCGTGCAACCGTCAGTGTCGAATCATACAATTCAAAATAACAGTATTTTTTGGCAAGCACAGGATCACCGATTTTTTTTGCAAGATAAGATCCAAAAGGTTCGACCGAAGGAAAAATCACCCTTCCGGTTGCAGCCTGAACGGTATAGCCCTCGATAAAATCGAAATAACTATCGGCGTTCGCCTCATTATTACGATCAAGACGATCAAGATTCATTACCCGTAATAATAACTGATCCCGAATATTGCCCGCCTGTATATAGTTCAGATATACACCGGCCGTATCGCTCATGTATTGGATATCCAAACGGAATTTCTCTTTCTGAATCTGATATGCGCCCGGAAGTGCATACACGTTTTTCATCATCAGATCCCACATAGGAAGATCAGGATTCACAGAAGTACCCTTAAGAAGTTTCAGATAAAGCGATTGTTCTGAATTTTCGTTTACAGAGGTGAATTCCCCAACCTGATAAACTTTCCCATTGACCGTGTATTCGAATGCAACAGCCAAAACCTCATCCGGATTCAATTTTGACTTTAAAGACAGGTAACCTAATTGCTTGTTGAGAATATATTCATTCTCTGACATTTTACGAGCACTTTCAACCTTCTCATAATCAGAACCACCTTCTATGCCATACACAGCCAAAGGAGCCAGTGCCTGAGTCACCTGATTGATGTTCCGGGCAGCAGGATAGTCATTCACAATGGTACGATACAAATTGTTGGCATCATTGAATGGAATAGTAAGTCCCGACTGAGCAACCCAGTATTTATTGGCAATTTGAGTAGCTTCTGCCAAATCCATAAAAGCAACGACATTACGAGCCTGATCAAAATTTCCCCGTTTATTCGTTACCCAGACTTCTATCTTACTGATCTCGATTCCTGAAGATACGTAAGGAAGCTTTGAAACAAATTGATCATAGTTATCGCGAAAATAATGTGCCAGAAAAAAATGACGATCCTCATCATAACTATCGGCCATGAATTCGAATGAACGGGTTTGAGCACCTCCTTTAGAACTTACACTCTGAGATGAGGACTCTTGTTGTGCGAGCAGGGCCGTGATATTTAGCTTTCCAAACTGAAGACCGGCCTTCATACCGAATAGAGCTGCTCCTCCCCGAATCAATGAAGATCCGGTTGTCATGCTCACATTTCCCGCTTCGAGCGACTTGATGATTTCATCCTCTTTTCCCTGATAAGCCAATTTCAACTGTTTTGAATCAAAATCGAATGTAGCATCGGTATTATAGTTCATACCGAAGCTCATTTTATCTCCGACCTTTGCATTCACATTAAGTTGGATCTTCTCATCAAAATCAAAAAATGTTTTACTTCTGGATTTAGCCGGTAAAGTCGGGTTATCAACTTTATTCTGTTTCAAGCCAAATGAGATTTCAGCCGCACCCTGGGTGCGCAATTGCACACCTCCGGGTCCGAAAATTTTCTCAGCTGCGCCCAGTCCGAATTTCATGTCCAGAAAATTAAACTCACTTTTATCCCCTCTTTCGAAAGTCTCCGCATTTTTTTTTCGGAAATAAGACTGCATAAGCTGTTTTTCCGTATAATCTTTATATTCCTGGGGAGTCATGGAGATTGGAATAGAGATTTCTTTATCTCCGACTTTAGTGCGGAATATATAAGAATTCGTCAACGGATCATATTCGATGTCATTTTTGATATTTTCAGGTGTCTTCAGATCAAGAGGAGGCTTGTTTTCTAAATCTTCTGTCTTTTGGGGTGCGGTTTTTTTTACCGGAAATGGAATCTTCAGGGTATCAACCGGGACATCAGGTTGCAGAGAAACCGGAAAAGCATAGGTTTCTGCATGTGTAAAAGCAGTGAAGGCGGAAGAGATACCCATTCCGCCTAAAAATACAAATAATATATAAATTAAATATCTAAACTTCTTTGACATTGAAGATTACAACATTTTCAGTGCAGCTTTAATTACCTGTTCCACTTTTAAAGCAGGATCCTCTTTCAATATGGAAGAGATGCATTTTTGTGAAACATTCTGAGGGAAACCAAGCATGACAAGCGCGGCAAGTGCCTCTTCGGATACTGCAGGATTTATCGTTATATTATTATCTAACGTAACGTCACCTGTTTTTATTTTATCCTTTAGGTCAACAATTATTCTTTGTGCTGTTTTTGCCCCGATTCCTTTTACACTTTTAAGCACATTTTCATTCTTGGAAGCAATTACATTTTGTAATTCAACCGGCGAAAGAGATGATAAAATCATCCGGGCTGTATTCGGACCAACTCCCGATACGGAGATTAGTAATAAAAAAAGTTCTCTTTCGTGTTTGTCAATGAAGCCATATAACGTATGCGCATCTTCACGAATCACTTCATAAGCATAAAGCTTTATGTTTTTCGCTAAGGTAAGCGCACTGTATGTGTTCAAAGATATGTTTAAAAGATAACCCAATCCGTTGCATTCGATTACGGCAGAAGTGGGTGTTAATTCAGCGATTTCTCCTTTTACGTATTCAATCATAATGTGAATATAAATTCCTCTCAAAGGAAATAAAAAACAGACAAACGACGAAATGAACCGGAAACAAATAAGCGCCTCTTCGAAGAAGATCTTCAAAGAGGCGCTTATATTATTTGAATGGAGTAAAAAACGTTTACCTTTTATCCGTATTTTCGACTCCGTTTTCGGAAGAACCCGCTGCCGGTTTTACCGACACCGGCTTATCCTGAAATTCAGATTCGGTGATTTGTTTTCGATCCATCGCTCTCCATGCAAAAAATGCATAGGTCACTACGATCGGAATAAGAATAGACACATATGACATCACTTCGAGCGTAAACAAACTTGAAGAGCTATTGAAAATAGTCAGTGAACTCTGCATATCTGCCGTTGAAGGATAATAGGCCGTGTGATTAAAGCCTAAACTCATGAAAAGGCTAAGAACTGTAAGCAATACGCCGGCTGCCTCAATCCAAAATGCTTTCCGATAACCTTTTTTGAGAATATTCAAACCGATTGAAGCCAATACCAAAACCACTCCGACCAGAAACATAATACCCAAATAAGGCAGCTGAATCATATTCAACACATATTTGTATTTCTGCAAAGAAATAGCACCCGTACGGGAATCTACAGCATACCCATCCGACAGAAAAATCCAAATCACGAAACCGAGGAAGAATACTAAAAAAGGAATTGTATTCCATAAGACAGCCTTAAAGCAACGATCGTTAATATCCTTCTCTTCGATATTGAAATTCAAATACATGGCACCACCGATTCGTGAAAGAAACACCAATGCGGCTCCTAACAAAAGATTCGGAATGCAAAGGAAAGCCTCCAGTCCGTGATATGGTGTACCCCAGGTAGATATTACGGGCATAAACGTATCCGTAATATTCCCTTTTTGAACAAAAAACGGAGCCCCGGTAAACAACGTACCCACAGCCACGCCGATACAAAACACACCGACGATGCCATTGATATAAAGAAACATCTGATATGTTCTTTTTCCCAAAAAATTCCCCGGCTTATTCATAAACTCATAGGCAACGGCCTGTACGATAAAGCTAAAAAGAATAATCATCCATAACCAGTAAGCTCCTCCGAAACTGGTTGAATAAAACAATGCAAAAGAGGCGAAAAATGCTCCTCCAAAAACCACCAGTGTCGTAAAGGTTATCTCCCATTTACGTCCCAGCGAATTGAGAATCATTTTTTGCTGAAGTTCGGTTTTTCCCAATCTTAACAAAAGTGTCTGTCCACCCTGCACAAACATCAGAGTCACCAACAATGCAGCCAAAAGAGAGATTATAAACCACCAGTAATGCTGTAATATCATTAACTTATCCATAATATTTGTATTTCAGATTAATAGCTTTCAGAAGCCGTCTCGGTTTCCTCAAATTTCTCTTTCTTGATCTGGCGCACGATAATCAGAATATCTGCAATCAAAAGTGCGGTAAACAGGATCAGAAACATCCAGAATGTCGTGGCTACGCTTCCGGGAGACAAACGCGAAATAGAAGCAAACGTAGGAAGCACGTCCTGAATAGTCCATGGCTGACGCCCCATTTCTGCAGTAACCCATCCGGCTTCAGACATAACATAAGCCAAAGGCAAACTGATCAGCGCAATCCACATCACCCAACGGTGTTTCGTACCGGTTGAGTTCTTACGTCCCAACAAAAAATAAATGGCAATAAAAAACAGCAAGAAATATCCTCCTAAGAGTACCATCGCATGAAAAGCATAAAAAACAATGGGAACATCGGGTATTACCTGCTCAATATTTTGCACATAACCATACCCGAAGTTCGGATAATTTTTCTCTAAAATTGCCTTATTAACCTCAGCCTCTTGTTCATTGCCTTCTTCTTTGGCATTCCGATAGGAAGCTAACGCCTCGAGAGCATCCCTTCCGCTCTCAATCCGCTGCTCCATCGGGGGCATGATATAATGCTCATCCTTAACCGTACGTTGCTCATAACCACCTTTTATAATATCGTTGATTCCGGGCACGAACGCATCTTTATTCCCATACGCCAGGTAAGATAAAACATCCGGCAACTTAATTGCAAAAAGAAACTCTTTTTCCTGATTATCAAACTTCTTTTCCGGATTCAAAATACCAAAAGCCACAATACTCTGATTGGTACTACCGTTATATAAACCTTCCATCGCGGCAAGCTTCATAGGCTGTACCCGAGCAACCACTTTAGCCGTATCATCGCCGGTTATCACCGTAATAAGAAGAGCTATAAATCCGAAAACAGATGCAATACGAATACTTTTCAGAGCCAGAATTGAATTCCGGTTCTTCAAAAGGAACCAACAACTTACCGCAATGACGAATACCGCACCCAATACCCAGGATGAAATGACGGTATGAAAAAACTTATTGATCGCAACCGGAGATAAAATCACATCCGAAAAACTGACCATTTCGTTACGGACACTATCCGGATTAAATTTCATTCCTACCGGATATTGCATCCATGCATTCGCAACAAGAATCCACAAAGCAGAGATAGAAGCACCCAAAGTAGTCAACCAGGTTGAAGCCAGATGAAAGCCCTTACTTACCTTATTCCACCCAAAAAACATGACGGCAGAAAAGATAGATTCAAGAAAAAATGCCATAATTCCTTCTATCGCCAAAGGAGCTCCGAAAATATCGCCCACGAACCAACTGTAATTAGACCAGTTCGTACCGAATTGAAACTCCAATATGATGCCGGTAGCAATACCGATAGCAAAATTGATGCCGAATAAGGTCATCCAGAATTTGGTTATTTTCTTCCACATCTCTTTTCCGGTACGATAATAGATTGTCTCCATTATTGACATGATTACCGAAAGTCCCAGTGTGAGTGGCACAAACAACCAGTGATACATGGCAGTGAGGGCAAATTGCCCGCGCGACCAATCAACTAATGTAGTGGTTAGTTCATCCATAAAGTATTACTATTAAAGATTTTCAATTACTGACTACTCTTTCTACGGGAGTTTTTTATTCAACCGCTTTTCGATTGACCAACTCATTACCGACATATTCCGATTTCTCCATTTTGTTTTTTGCCTTTGAATTAAGAAAATCAGGAAAGAAAAACACCCTGAGTATCGCAAACACAATAAACAACTTCACAAGAATGATAACCCAAAGAGTACGCCCCAGCGTCATTTCCCGGAAACCATCCCGATAAAAATGAAAAACTCTGATAAAAAATGATGGCTTGTTTTTCAGACTCATTGATCGATGTTTTTACATTTATAATTATAACGCAGATATTTTGAGAATGTTTAAGCTGTTATTACAAAACTCAATCAACCGGATCATACCGTCAATTATAATTTGATAACAAAAACAAACTAAAAATATTTCATAGGACAAAAGATGCAATTTTCAATTTTAATAGTATATTTGTCGCGCCTGGGTGAGAAGAACTTTGTTCCAAAGCCTTCTCTTAAAAGGGAATCCGGTGTGAATCCGGAACTGTCCCGCAGCTGTAAATTCCTTAAAAAAGATTATCATCTACAAGCCACTGGTTTAACCGGGAAGGCGTGATAATCCGGAATGAGTCAGAAGACCTGCCTAAGCATTCATCAGGTTTAATTACTCTCGAGGAAGAGTCTGAATCATTTATATGCAACCAGAATCAAAACGTTTTACCCTATTTAAAACGGCTCTGTTCGGAGTCGGCTTCCTTTGTGCTCCTGTTTCTCTGGCTCAAAAGTCAGACTCTATTCGAGTGTATGAGCTACAAAATATAGAAATAACAGAAAAGGCACGCCCCAATCTCACCCGTGCTGTAGTTCCGACACAAATACTCTCTTCCGCACAACTCCAAAAATTACCCGGAACTCATTTAAACGATGCTTTGCGCCATTTTTCCGGTATATCGGTAAAAAACTTCGGAGGAATCGGAGGGTTGAAAACTGTCAGTATCCGTAGTTTAGGATCCCAGCACACAGCTGTTTGCTATGATGGCATCACTCTAAGTGACTGCCAATCAGGACAGGTGGATATTTCCCGTTTCTCTCTTGATAATGTTGCTCAGCTATCGCTAAACATCGGACAAACAGATGACATTTTTCAGTCTGCTAAAATGCAGGCTTCCGCCGGATCTTTAAACATTCTCACGGAACAGATCGATTTAAACTCAATAAAAAAATATCGTGTTCGGGCCGGAATAGCGACCGGATCATTCGGACTCTTAAATTCTTCCATTTTTTATAATTACAGGTTTTCCAGCAATTTTGCCGTTTCTGCGCACGCAGACTATCTGCGTGCCGACGGTAAATACCCATTTGAAGTTCGGGTAAAAGGAAAAAATCAAACAATTAAAGGAGACCGAATCAACAGCGACATTGAAACATTCAGGTCTGAGTTAAATGCAACGTACACTCCCACTTTAAAGCAAAAAATTAACTTGAAAATCTATTATTTTAATTCGGAAAGGGGACTGCCCGGTCCGGTGATTATCGATAATAGTTATTCAAGAGAAAGATATTTTGATGAAAATTATTTTGCTCAACTCGGATACGAAAATCACATTTCGCCTTTCTTTCGGATTAAAGGAGCCGTTAAATGGAATTATGCATGGAATCGGGATTTCAAACCTGAATCAGACAAAACGACCGATGATAAATTCACACAGAAAGAAACATATGCGACATTCTGTACTCTCTATCAACCCTATCGGAATCTTTCGCTCAGTCTAAGCGAGGATTTTTCTTATAACGATCTGGAAAACACATTATTCAATTGTCCTTTTCCCGAACGTTATACCTCTATAAGTTCACTAGCTGCAAAATATCAGAATAAACGCCTGACGGTTGTCGGTTCAGTGCTGTATACCTATATTACCGAACGAGTACTAACAGGAGATCGCCCGGACGATCGAAAAAAGATATCCCCGGCTCTTAGTTTATCCTTCCGTCCGTTTTACCAATCCTCATTCAGAGTGAGAGCTTCCTACAAGGATATATTCAGAAATCCGACCTTTAATGACATGTATTATCTTGTAATCGGGAATGCCGGCTTAAAACCTGAATCTGTCAAACAAGGAAACCTGGGGATTACCTGGAACGGTTCTATGTGCGGGTTGGATTATGTTTTTGTTTCGATCGACGGATATTATAACCGGGTGAAAGACAAGATCGTTGCAGAACCGACAATGTCTATCTGGAAAATGGTAAATGCAGACAAAACGGAAACATTCGGGAGCGACATCAACATCTCCGCTGAAAAAAGATTAGGCAAAAATTTTAATTTAACCATCGGTGGTGTCTACAACTACATGAATGCGATGGATATTTCCGATCCGGAAGCAAAGAACTGGAGAAATCAATTACAGTATACGCCGAAACATTCGGGTAACGGTTTTATTCAATTCGAAAGTTTTGGAATTACACTAAGCTATAACGCTAGTTTCGCTTCTGTCCGCTATAAGGCTCCCCAAAACATACGGGAAAACCAGATCGATCGATATACAGACCATTCCATGTCTTGCTTTAAAAGTTTTGAATGGAAAAAACACACATTCAAACTAAAAGCGGATATTACCAATATCGGAAATAAAAACTATGAAATTATCCGATATTACCCGATGGCTCCGAGAAGCTTCCGGATTTCATTGCATTATGTTTACTAATAATTATCACAATACTTATGAGAAAAATTTTTTACTTCAGCTTGGCGTTTGCTACTATTTTCACAGCCTGTGAAACAACCGACGAACCTGAAAGAACAGTTATCCCCTACTCAGAGGGAGCCTATGTTTTAAACAGTGGACTGGATGTTAATTCAAGTACCTTATCCTATTATGATTTTACAAGGAAAGAGGTATCAGACGGAGTATTCGATAATCAAAACGGAGAAGCTCTGGGTGATAAGGCGAATAACATGTGCATTTACGGTTCGAAAATGTATATAGCTGTTACCGGTTCCGGAAAAATCGAGATTACGGATCTGAAAGGAAAAAGAATTGAACGGATCATGCTCCAAAACGAATCAGGTCAACCATTAAAGCCTCGTTACATGGCATCACATGGAAACTATGTCTATTTCACTACTTATGGCGGGCATGTTCAGCGTATCGAGACGATGAGCCTTGAACTGGCCGCGAAAAAAGTACAAGTCGGAGATTTCCCCGAAGGGCTTACCGTGGCGGGAAATAAGCTATTCGTGTGTAACTCGAATTTTGCAGAACAAAATACGACGGATGAAGGAAATACTTTATCTGTGATCGACCTGAATACGTTTACTGAAATTAAAAAAGTACCCGTTACAAAAAACCCACATAATCAAATTCTTACAGCAAGAGACGGAAACATCTATTTTGTTTCTACACCTAGCTGGAACGAACCGAGTGTTTTGTCTCGTATCAACCCGAATAATTATGAAACGGTCGCTGTCGGTGAAGGAAGTACCATTGCCGCCCACGAGAATACCATCTACGTCTATTTCTCATTGTGGGGTGGCGATACCTGGTTTAAAACGTATGATATAACTACCGGAAAATATTCAGACAAAAATTTCATAGATCCTTCGATATTCTCTTATATCCCGGCTATCAATACGAATCCGGTAACCGGAGAACTGTATATCTGCGATGCCCCTTCAAAAGTCAAAGGAGATGTTTCTATCTATAATAATGAGGGGGTATTGGTGAAAAAATTCGAAGTAGGAGTCTCTCCATACGGAACATTTTTCCCTAATAATGAAAAATGACATGTTGAAACCTATCATGCTTGCCGGCACCGGAAGCGATGTCGGCAAAAGTGTTTTGGTCGCTGCCCTGTGCCGGATTTTCCGGCAGGACGGCCACCGCCCTGCTCCGTTCAAGGCTCAAAATATGGCTCTGAACTCTTATGCAACCCCAGAAGGTCTCGAAATTGGCCGGGCACAAGCTGTTCAGGCTGAAGCAGCAGGTATTCCCTGCCATACGGATATGAACCCTTTGCTACTTAAACCCACGTCCGATATGATGGCACAAGTTGTCCTCAACGGTAAGCCTATCGGGAACCAAAGTGCTTTTACCTATTTCAGCAGAGAGGGGCGCGAAGAACTAAGAAAAGAAGTTTGTGCGGCCTTCGACCGGCTCGGGCAGCAATTCAATCCGATTGTCCTTGAAGGTGCCGGAAGTATTTCCGAAATCAATCTAAAAGACCGGGACTTGGTAAATCTCCCCATGGCACAACATGCCCGGGCAAATGTCATTTTAGTCGCAGACATCGACCGGGGAGGTGTTTTTGCCTCTGTATATGGTTCTGTGATGTTATTGGACAAAGCCGAAAGAGAACTTATCAAAGGAGTGATCATAAACAAATTCAGAGGTGACATCCGTTTATTCGAGGATGGTATAAAACTGATGGAAGAACGCTGTGGAATTCCCGTACTTGGCGTTGTTCCATATTTCAACGACATATACATCGAAGAGGAAGATTCTGTGGCACTTTCAAGCAAACAGCGGGAAGCATGCCCGGGAAAAATAAATATCGCTGTCATCTTGTTGCGACACATGTCGAACTTCACGGATTTCAATCTTCTGGAAAGAGATGAAAGAGTCAATCTGTATTATGCTTTTCAATCCGATGATCTGCAAAAAGCAAACATCGTAATTATACCCGGAAGCAAATCCACAATTGCAGATTTGGCTTATCTTCGAGAAACGGGTATGGCACAGGCTATTATTCATGCTGCCCGGGATGGGAAAACGATCATGGGTATCTGTGGGGGATATCAGATGATGGGGACTGAAATACTCGATCCTCAAAAATTGGAAACAGAGATAGAAAGAATGCCCGGCTTAGGACTTCTACCTGTAACGACAACAATGAATAAGGATAAATGTACTTATCAACGTCAATTCACTTTTCTTTCGGAAAAAGAAGTTTGTCAGGGTTATGAGATTCACAACGGAGTCTCTGAAATAAACGACACGGAATCAGGTACTCCATTTATCTTTACGAAGGAGGGTGCTTCTGACGGCTGCATGGTGAATGAAAAATGTCTGGGTACTTATATGCATGGTATTTTAGACAATTCGTCTTTTATCAATTTTCTTCTGAAGCCTTATTCGGACAATATCAAAGCCCCTACGATTGCCGATTACAAAGTCTTTAAAGAAGAGCAATATGACAAACTGGCTGCCTTTATCCGAAAGCATGTCGATATTGAAAGGATTTATGAGATAATAAAATGATTTATGGTCACGGTGACGACTTATATTCTTATCCGGATATAGTTGCAAACTTCAGTTCAAATTGCTTTACACAAGCGAAACATTCTACTCTGATTGATTTGCTTGAAAAAAAATTGGATGCGCTAATTTCATCTTATCCTCATCCGGAAGCGAATGATTTAAAAGAACGGATTAGCAAAAAATATAGATTAACAAAGTCTGTGCAGGTATCCTGCTTCAACGGTGCAACCGAAGCCATCTATATGATAGCTCGCGCTTTCAGCGGCAAACTCACTTACATTGCCGGACCGACTTTTAGTGAGTACGAATCGGCATCTTATCAAAATACAAGCCCGGTGGTTCATCTGTCTTTAATGGACTTAATCAAAGAACAGGATTGTGGCTTGAAGAAAAACAGTTGCTGCTGGATCTGTAATCCGAATAATCCCGATGGCTCGGTTTTTCCAAAAGAGAAATTAAAAGCACTGGCAGCGAAAAATCCCGACGTGTGGTTTATTGTTGATCAATCTTATGCAGACTTCACTAATGAACCGGTTTTAGATGACAATGAGTTACCTGACAATATGCTTTTGATTTTTTCCCTGACCAAACAATATGCGATACCCGGACTTCGTTTAGGATATATCATCGGAAAATCCGACATGATTCTCAAAATAGAACGTTTTCGCATGCCCTGGTCGGTGAATAGTATCGCTATTGAAGCCGGAAAATTTCTTTTGGACCAATCTCTTGATTTCGCCCCTATCCGAAAAGAACTATTCGATGAAAAGAATCGCCTGATAAATGCGCTTCAGGATATTGGTCACATCATTATTTTCCCCTCGCAGACACACTATTTTCTTGCGAAACTGGAAATTGGATGCGTCCGTGAATTAAAAGATTTCTTAGCCAGGCGACACAAAATTTTGATTCGAAATGCTGAAAACTTCTCGCCGAATTATCAGAATTATTTCCGTATCGCCGTACAAACATCTGAAATGAACAATATCCTAATTAAAGGTATACAACAATATGTTTCAAATTTACAGTAGCTTACTCCCTCTTCTTGCCGGCTGGTTTGCAGACCGGCTGTTGGGAGATCCCGAAAAACTGCCCCATCCTGTTGTTGCCTTTGGCAAAATAATCCATGATGGCGAAAAGTTATTAAATAACGGAACACATCGCAAATTAAAGGGGGCTCTTCTTACCTTCTTTGCCTCGGGATTGACTTTTCTGTTAACCCAGTTGCTGATTGAAAGATGTTTCCATTTTCACATATGGCTCGGTGCAATCCTTTCTTCTATTCTCGTGTTCTTCTGTCTTGCCGGCAAAACCCTCATCACGGAGGTTCAACTTGTTTTTCTGACCACCGATCAGAATATCGACTCGGGGCGAAAACAACTTGCCAGAATTGTCGGGCGGGATACCGGATCGCTCGATGCACAACAAATTCGCATGGCTGCATTAGAAACTCTTGCTGAGAATTTGAGTGACGGAGTCATTGCTCCTCTTTTCTGGTTTTGTATTGCAGGGGTGCCGGGCATGATGACCTATAAGATGATCAATACATTCGATTCAATGATCGGATATAAAAATGAACGTTTTTTCGAATTCGGATATTGGGCGGCAAAAACAGATGATGTAGCCAATTATATTCCGGCTCGTCTTACCGCTTTCTTAATGTTGCTTGCTGCTGGAATTCCCCAAGGGAGTATATCCTTAGTCAGACAATATGGCAAATGTCATACCAGTCCGAATTCCGGATATCCAGAAGCGGCTCTTGCTGTTTTGTTACATTGTCGTTTTGGAGGGCCAAACACATATTCGGGTAAATTGGTAGATAAACCCTATATCGGAATCAAAGAGAAAACATTCACTACAGAAGATATGCAGTATGCTGTTTCCATTAATGAGAAAACTGAAATTATGATGGTAATACTGGTGGCATTAATTATTCTATTGTGATAAGCTCTCAAAAAGACATCGTCCGTTCAACTAATAAATTAAACAAATGAGGCTCCAACTATATACATTTTCTTTATGTTTTTTGATGTTTGCTTGCCAAAGACAAGCAAACCAGTCTGAAATACTTAAAAAGGACAATTACACCGTTTACCATGCACGCGGTTTCGAAATCGATAAAAACGAAAATTACACAGAAGTAAAAATCCGTAATCCCTGGGATACGACCCGTTATCTTCAGCATTATGTACTTGTACCCAAAGAAAAGGAAATTCCAGCAAATTTACCAAAGGGAATAATTATCCGCACCCCGGTAGAACGGGTCGTGGCATATGCAACTCCTCATTGTGGCGTATTATATGAACTTGGACAAATCAATCGTATTGTCGGCGTCTGCGAGTCCCGTTTTATTGATATAAAAGAGATACAAGAGGGGGTCGCCGGTGGAAAAGTAACCGATTTGGGAGAAGCTTCTGCTCCGGATATTGAAAAGATAATCGAACTGGAACCTGATATTATTCTGGCTTCTCCATTTGAAAACATGAGTTATGGACGTGTAGCAAAAACCGGTATCCCTATTATCGAATGTGCAGACTATATGGAGGCTTCTCCCCTTGCACGGGCGGAGTGGATCCGTTTTTACAGCTTATTCTTAAATCAGGAAGAACTAGCCGATTCATTATTTAATCAAACAGCAACCTCATATCTGGAGCTGAAGAAAAAAACCAAAGCCATCACAAAAAAGCCGACTGTGTTTTCTGAAAAAAAAACAGGGGCAAGTTGGTTCGTTCCCGGTGGAAATAGTTATATGGCTTGCTTTTATCGGGATTCTGGTGCAGACTATATATGGAGCAAAAACACATCCTACGGTTCAATCCCCCTGGCCTTTGAAGAAGTTTTTGAAAAAGCATCAAATGCAAATTTCTGGCTTTTAAAACACAATGCCGCCAAAACATTAACCTATTCGGCTCTTCAGCAGGAAAACAGACTATATAGCGAGTTTGAAGCCTTCAAAAACAAAAATATATTCATCTGCAATACTGGTGTCAAACCTTTTTATGAAGAACTTCCGCTTCATCCGGATCGGGTTTTGGCTGATTTTATCTGGATATTTCATCCCGAATTGATGAAAACCCATTCACCACGCTATTTTACCAAAATGGAGGAATAACCATGCGCAAAATCACATTGATCACAGGCGGCCAGCGCTCAGGAAAGAGTCGTTATGCCATGGAACTGGCAAAAAAGCAAACTGCGCGACCTGTTTATATTGCTACATCCCGCATCTGGGATGACGAGCATCGGCAACGAATCGAAAAACATAAGATAGAAAGAGAAAAAGGATGGGATAATCGTGAACAAGAAAAATTTCTAAGTCTGGAAAATATTGTTGGCAAGACTGTCGTGATAGACTGTGTCACACTCTGGTGTACAAATTTCTTTTTTGACTCAGAAGCAAATATTACACAATCTTTAAAAGCCATCAAAGATGAATTTGAAGCTTTTACCATTCAAGATGCACATTTTATTTTTGTAACCAACGAAATCGGATTAGGAGCCATTTCGGAAAATCTGCTTCAACGCAAATTCACCGATTTGCAAGGCTGGATCAATCAGTATATTGCCCAAAAAGCTGACGAAGTCATACTTATGGTTTCCGGCATTCCCATTGAAATAAAACGATCTCATTTATGAAAGCATTCCATATTACAGAACCCGACAAAACCATATTATCCGAAATAGATTTTAGATTGAACGACCTTTCCAAACCGAAAGGATCTCTCGGACGTCTCGAATCATTAGCCAGACAGATTGCCTGGATACAACAGACTCTGAATCCTGAATTATTAAATCCTCAGAATATCATTTTTGCTGCAGACCACGGCATTGTTGAGGAAGGAGTCAGCAGATCACCACAAGAGGTAACAAGACAGGTAATTATTAATTTCATTGAAGGAGGTCAGGGAATAAATTTTTTGACTCGTCAACACGGATTCAAACTTAAAATCGTTGATGCAGGTATAAATTATGATTTTCCTCCTCTGGCAAAATTGATTGATCGGAAAATACGTAAGTCTACACGTAATTTTCTTTATGAATCGGCAATGACTTTTGAAGAAACTGATAAAGCGCTCCTTTACGGAGCCGAAATTGTTGATATGTGTAAGGCAGAAGGCTCAAATATTCTTAGCTTCGGAGAAATGGGTATCGGCAATACCTCGACTTCTGCCATCTGGATGAACCTCCTTACCGGCATTGAACTGGACAAATGTGTCGGAGCAGGAAGTGGTTTAGACGAAGCCGGAGTAGAACATAAAAAAAGAATCCTCCAAAAGGCGATCGATAAATATAAAGGATCAATGGAACCACTTCATATCATTACCCATTTTGGTGGACTTGAAATGGTCATGTCTATCGGGGCAATGCTCAGAGCAGCCGAGCTGAAGCTCTTGATATTGATTGACGGATTCATTATGACCAATTGTTTACTCGCGGCATCGAAGTTGAACCCTGATGTATTGCATTACGCGATTTATGGACATTGTGGGGATGAAACGGGGCATAAATTGTTGCTCGATTATCTCGGAGCGAAGCCTCTGTTACACCTGAACATGCGATTAGGAGAAGGGACCGGTGCTGTTTGTGCTTTCCCGATCGTCGACTCTGCCATCAGAATGCTCAACGAGATGAACACATTCAGCAATGCCCGGATTGTCAAATATTTTGATTAAATGTATCACAGATGGCTTTACTTGCAGCTATTATCTTTTTCACCCGTTTACCATTGTATCGCTGGATTGAAATCTCCGGCGAACCTTTTAAAAAATTAGTTGCATACTGGTCGCTGACCGGATGGTTAACTGCGTTATTTACAGCAGGTACTCTGTGGGTAGCGACTTTAGTAATGCCCTATCCTATAGCGATTATCGCCGCTATGATTGTACGTCTGTTATTAACGGGTGCACTCCATGAGGATGGACTTGCTGATTTTTTCGATGGTTTCGGCGGTGGGTCTACGCCTGAACGCATTTTATCCATCATGAAAGATTCTCATATCGGGACCTATGGTGTAATCAGTCTGATCGGTTATTTCGGACTTTGGTTTTCTGTTATGAACTCAGTATCTCCGGAAACAGCCGTCAAACTTATTTTCATCGCTGATCCGGGATCAAAATTCGTCGCTTCATTTCTAATAAACAGACTTCCTTATGCCCGCAGTATCGAAAACAGCAAAAACCAAACGATATACACACCTTTAAAACCTTTCGAAATTGTTGTATCATCGATTTTCGGACTTTCCCCATTGTTGATATTCGCGCCTGTTCCGGCCTGGACCTCTCTGATTTTTCCTGTTATATTCTTTATGGTATTCGTACGGTATCTGCAGAAAAAAATCAATGGATATACGGGGGATTGTTGTGGTTCACTCTATTTAATGACGGAAATAATTTTCTTAATCGCGCTTGTTTGTATAATCAAATAAATACATGAATATCACAAAGCTTTAAATATTGCGGCTTTCAATATGAAAATCATCCTGATAAGACACACAAGTGTCGATATAGCACGCGGAATCTGTTACGGTCAATCAGATGTCGGGCTTAAGCCATCTTTCGAAAAAGAAGCTTCCGCCGTAAAAAACAAACTTGATAAAACGATAGTAAATACAATCGATCCGTCAAGTATATTCTCTAGTCCTTTATCCAGGTGCGTCAAGCTTGCTGAATTCTGTGGTTTTGAAAAACCGCAAATAGACAACAGGCTCATGGAAATGAATTTTGGAGATTGGGAAATGCAATCGTTCGAAAAGATAAAAGATCCACAACTTTACAAATGGTATGCAGATTGGATACAACAGTCACCGACGAATGGAGAAAGTTTCTTGTCCGTATTAGCCCGGGTTAAAACTTTTCTGATCGAGAAAAAAAAAGCCGGCCACAAACAAATCGTCGTATTTACTCACGGAGGGGTTATTGCCTGTACCAGAGTTTGTGTACAAATGACTCCGCCGGAAATGGCCTTTGATGAAAAAGTCAATTATGGAGATCTCATCGAATTGGATTTCTGAAAGTCGGTGATTCATTGTAATCTCTGCTTTTTCAGGTAAAGTACTGATGAAACTATATGATCGATTTTAAAAGAACCGGCATTTATTCGTAATTTTGAAGAAATTCTCCAAAACACGTTATATGTCCGAATCCAATCCGCAACTTGAGTTAGCGAACAATTTTATACATTATACAGGAATGAACCTGTTTCTGACCGGTAAGGCAGGAACGGGAAAAACTACCTTCTTAAGAAAGTTGCGTCTGCATTCACCTAAACGTATGATCATTTTGGCTCCGACGGGAGTAGCGGCTATAAATGCGGGAGGAACAACCATTCATTCGTTTTTTCAGTTGCCTTTTTCCCCGTATGTCCCGGGTTCAGCCTCAACAAACGGAGCCGGAAAACAAGTGGAGAATAAATTTAATCGTGAAAAAATCAACATCATGCGCAGTCTTGACCTTCTGGTCATTGATGAAATAAGTATGGTGAGGTCTGACTTGCTCGATGCTGTAGACCAAATTTTAAGGAAATATAAAAACCGATACAAGCCCTTTGGCGGTGTTCAGTTGCTTTTGATCGGTGACGTGCAGCAACTTGCTCCAGTTGTGCGCGATGAGGACTGGAATATACTGAAACAACATTACCATTCGCCTTATTTTTTTCACAGTCATGCGCTTACCGAAGCTAAATACGTGACCATCGAATTAAAGAAGATTTATCGTCAATCTGATCCTACCTTTGTTAATATCCTGAATAGTATCCGCGAAAACAGAGTGGATGAGAAAACGTTCAAAATTCTGAATCAGCGGTTCATCCCGGATTTCTGTCCGGATGAAAGTGAGGGATATATCACCCTGACAACACATAATTATCAATCTCAGTCGATCA
>JBOFCW010000308.1:0-2784 GCA_051646395.1 Bacteroidales bacterium | reverse complement strand
AGAAATATTTTAACTGACGTAACTCCATGTTTGATCGATCGGTTTTATCTATCGATATGATAGATTTTTTCCTTTTTACAAAGGTATGGGCTTTTGCCCAAAGATCTACCTTTGCGGCGCAAAAACAAAATGATGGACTTACATACGCAATTAAAAGAGTTGAGCCGGTTTCTGGCAGATTACGCTACCAGCCTGATGGGGGTTGGCGTGCAGACTTCCCGCATTGTGAAAAATACTTCGCGCATTGCCGAAGCGTTCGGACTGGGTGTGGATATTACTATTTTTCAAAAAACAGTGATCATGACTGTCAGAGACAGAGAGAACACACACAGTTATTCGACGGTAAATAAGATCAAGCCGATGGCATTGAATTTCGAAATCAATGCGTCACTCAGTGCTTTGAGCTGGGCTGCGGTCGATGAGGGATTGTCATTGGATGAATTGCGGCAACGTTATCAACAGATTGTTGATAAACCCCGCGAAAAAGATTACGTGGTCTTATTGCTGGTCGCCTGCGCGAATGCCTGTTTCTGCCGCTTGTTTCAGGGAGACCTGGTTTCGATGGGGATCGTATTTGTGGCTACGTTGGGTGGTTTTTATCTGCGCCAGCAGATGATGCACAGACACTGGAATCACTTGGCTGTTTTTATTCTATCCGCCTTTGTGGCATCAATGATCGGTAGTTCCGGCTATTTGTTCGGCTGGGGAAATACGCCGGAAATAGCTCTGGGTACCAGTGTTCTATATCTTATTCCCGGCGTTCCGCTCATCAATTCGATGATGGATATCATCGACGGGCATGTTCTTGCCGGCGTTTCGCGCTTTATCAATGCCATGTTGTTGGTAATCTGTATCGCTATCGGACTTTCGGTTACGCTATTAATCACACATATATCCGCTTTATGACAGATCTTTCTTTCGCTGTCGCGATTCTTCTCGACGGATTGCTGGCGGCAGTCGCCGCTATCGGCTTTGCCATTATTTCGAATCCGCCCCGGCAGGCTATTCTGATTTCCGCTTTCCTTGCCGCTGTGGGCCACGGCACCCGTTATTTTCTGATGCATTGTCCGGGTATCGAATACCCGATTACGGCCGCTTCGTTTATCGCTGCTTTTCTGATCGGATTGCTCTCTATTCCTTTCGCACGGAAAATTCATTGCCCGGCCGAGGTATTTTCTTTTCCCTCACTTTTGCCAATGATTCCGGGGATGTTTGCTTACAAAACCGTATTGGGACTGACAAAATTCCTGCATGCATCCGGTAATGCCGATTCAACGATTTATCTGGTTGATTTTTTCCGAAACGGATTCACAACGATATTTGTTCTGTTTGCCCTGGTAGTCGGAGTGGCGATTCCCATTTTCATATTCCATCGCCAGAGTTTTTCGATGACAAGAAGCCATAAATAAGAAGCCATTCCATGCTTACGGATAAAAAAAGGACGACCCAAAAATTTGAGTCGTCCTTTTTTATTCCTCGTTGAGAAGTTATTTGATTCTTCTTTCTTTGATACGAGCTTTTTTTCCGGTAAGAGCACGCAAATAGTACAATTTAGCGCGACGAACTTTACCGTATTTGTTAACAGTGATGCTTTCGATGAACGGAGATTCGATTGGGAAAATACGTTCTACACCAACGTTGTCAGACATTTTACGAACTGTAAAATGTTTTTTAGTACCGTGACCAGAAATTCTGATTACAACGCCTCTGTACTGCTGGATACGTTCTTTGTTACCCTCTTTGATACGGTAAGCGATCGTGATAGTATCCCCGCTTCTGAATGAAGGATGCTGTTTGCCTGTTGCAAATGCTTCCTCAGCAATTTTAATTAAATCCATCTTTAATAGATATTTATAGTGTAAAAATGATCTTTTCGCAATATAAACAAGTAGCGTTCCCTGCCAGAGATTGCGTAAAGCGGTGCAAAGGAACTAAAAAATGATTAACCTGCAAAATATTAGCAAGTTAATTTTCTGTTATGGGCAAAATAAACCCGGATTGCTTCTTAAAAGAATCTATAAAGATTACAGGTTTACATAACGTATGCTAACACAGCCGGATAGACCGAAGAGTTGTGTCAATTACATTTGTTGAAAAGCTAAATTTCTTGTTCCTTTGTGTATAATCAAATTAATCAAAATAGTATGTCAGTCAATTTCCGGCACATGGCCCTTTTCGGAGCTATGGTGTTAAGCATGGGGGCATCCATGGCTCAAAAGAAAGAGTTGGTGATTCTTCACACGAACGATTCGCACAGTCAGATCGAACCGAATTCTCCTACCGCTTCAAGTCACGCGAATCAGGGCGGGGTGGTCAGACGTGCTGTTGCCATTGAGCAGGCCCGCAGTCAGTCGCCTGATCTGATTCTTGTGGATGCTGGTGATTTTGTGCAAGGCTCTCCTTATTATAATTTCTTCAAAGGGGAAGTGGAGATAAAAATGATGAACAAGTTGGGATACAATGTCGGGACGCTGGGTAACCATGAGTTCGACAACGGGATCGACGATTTGGTAAAAATGCTGCAGCTGGCAGAGTTTCCCATCATCTGCGCAAATTACGATGTAACGGGTACTCCGCTCGAACCTTATGTAAAGCCTACCGTTATCCTCGATCGTGACGGTTTGAAGATCGGTTTTATCGGACTTGGGGTAAATCCGGAAGGTCTGATCGCAAAAAAGAATTTCGGCGATATCAAATATCTGAATCCGTCTGAGACAGCCAATAAATATGCTTCGGAATTGAAAAAAGCGGGATGCGACCTGATCGTTGTAGTTTCCCATATCG
>JBOFCW010000295.1:0-36582 GCA_051646395.1 Bacteroidales bacterium | reverse complement strand
AAAAAAAAAAGCCGCTCCGGGATTCGGAGCGGCTTTTGTATTTTGATTGATATCTGGATGATTAGATCCAGTTAGCAACGTTGTATTTAGCGAATTCAAGATCCGTTTTAGCAAACTGTGCCATAGAAGGATCAAGTTTCACAGCTTCTTTCAGGTTAGAAGAAACCATGTTTTCGTTGTTTGTGCGAGCACCAACCACTGCCATCAGGTAGTAAGTAAGAGCGTCTTTGTTAGCGATAGCTGACAACGTGTTTTTAGCAGAATTGTAGTCACCTGCACAGATCTGAGCAACAGCAGCGTTGTTAGATTTTGTGTTTCCGAAAGCCATAACCGCTTTCTGGTAGTCACCTTGTTCTGTGTAAAGAGTACCAAGAGCAGAAGGAAGTTCAGGAACACCTGCAGCTTTACCGAATGCCTGCTGAGCTTTAGCGAAATCGTTTTTAGTCATGTCGATAACACCAAGGTTCATCGCAACTTCACCTGCGTTAGGGTTAACCTGAGCAGCTTTGTTGAACATTGCAGCAGCTTCGTTTACGTTACCTTCAGCGAAGTAAACAACACCAAGGTTGTTGTAACCGCGGTAATCGCTCGGGTAGATTTCGATCGCTTTTTTGTAGATAGCGATTTTCTCAGCGTTTGTTTTAGCCAATGTAGCAGCGTAAAGCAATTCGTTTGCAGTAAGAGCTTTTGCGTCTGTAGCAGCAAGTTTAGCGATCTCTTCGTCAGATTTACCGATTGTTTCGATAGAAGCAGTTACTTTAGAGTAACGCAACTGAGGAAGGATTTCTTCAGCAAGCTGAGTAAATGCAGCAGAAAGATTTTTGATTTCTTTTTCTCTTTCAGCAGGATCGTTGTACATAGAAAGAACACGAAGGATCAATTCTTTGTCCTGGATGTTTGATTTTTCAACCAATTCTTTGAATCCAGCCCAGTCTTCAGGAGTGAACTCAGCAGTGATATCACCCAAAAGTTTGTCCTGTTTCATTACACGTTCCATGTATTTCACTGTGTTTTTCTCACGGTTTTCAGCCAATTTTTCATTAAGCTCGTAAGCACCGTCCGGAGAAGCAGTAGAAGCTACATTGATACCGGCAAGACGTTGGTTTTCCGCTTTTTCAGCAGCTTTCATTTTGTCTTTTACTTCTTTCATCTGAGCTGATGTAAGCTCTTTGTTACGAAGGTTAGACTGCTGGATAAGGAAAAGGATTTTAGCAACGTAGTTGTCAGTGATAATGCGTTGGAACTGATCCGGAGCGATAGCAGCATCGATACCGTTAGCAGTAGCCAAAGCAGAAGTAGCGATCACACCGTCAGCAACTTTTACGCGTGGAAGTGTGTACG
The DNA here is from genome assembly GCA_051646395.1 of Bacteroidales bacterium. GTDB lineage: Bacteria > Bacteroidota > Bacteroidia > Bacteroidales > JAUNSR01 > JAUNSR01. The sequence goes on along the minus strand of JBOFCW010000295.1, from coordinate 35,241 downwards.
TTTTTTTACCTCTTTTTACAGAGAAAGCCAAATACAATTCAGACTGACGCATAGCCGGGATGTATTTGAAAGACGTTTTCATAGTAATGTTACCACCCATTTTGTAAGAAATAGTCTGGTCATTACCTGTTACTTTTTCACCTTGGTAGATGAAAGGAGCAGCAACTGCTTCGCCACCTGCGTAAACTAATACCGGAGTAACTGTTACTACTGATTTTTTGTTGAAATATTTTTCAGGGAATGTTCCGCTGATTGTAGCAGGAACTTCACCGCCAACCGCTACAAGCGGAGATGGATTCACTGTAAAATATTTAGCGTCTAATTCGCCCATTTTCTTGCTACATGACGTGAAAGCAAGAACTAAAGCCATTAATAATGGCAAATAAAGCTTTTTGTTCATAATGAGATTATTAAATTGGTTATTATGCTCGATTTGGCCACAAAAATAACAATATATTTCTAATAAGTGATTTTTTTTATGTAAAAACGATATTTGTGCGCTTCTCTTTTTGAAAAAATAAATTTTATTTTTTTATTTATTGCGCGGGTGATGTAATAAAATCTCTTCGCGCAGGAAGTTCCTGTCGAGGTGAGTGTAGATTTCGGTTGTTGTAATCTTTTCATGTCCAAGCATTAACTGAATCGCCCTCAGGTTGGCACCACCTTCGAGTAAGTGGGTGGCAAAAGAGTGCCGGAACGTATGTGGACTCACTTGTTTGCGGATTCCGGCCTTTTCGCAGAAACGCCTGATGATATTAAAAATCATCACCCGGGAAAGAGAAGTTCCCAGCCTGTTAATAAATAAAATATCCTCATAACCCTTTTTTACAAACTGTAAGTTTCTGCAATAGATGTATTTGCTGATTTCATGCAGCGCGGAATCGGCAATCGGTACGATCCGTTGCTTATCGCCTTTCCCTCTGACCACAATATATCCCTCTTCTTTGTAAATGTTTGAAATGCATAGGCCGGTGAGTTCGGATACCCGGATTCCACAGCTGTAAAGCACTTCCAGTATCGCCTTGTTTCGCTGTCCCTCGGTGGTCGAAACATCGATGCAGGAAATAATTTGATTGATTTCGGTGATGCTTAATACTTCCGGTAGTTTTAATCCCAGTTTCGGTCCCTCGATCAGATCGGTGGGGTCGGTTTGTACATAACCGTCCAGCAGCAGGAATTTATAAAAAGACTTAATGCCTGAAAGAATACGGGCTTGAGACCTTGGTGAGATTCCCAGTTCGTGCAGGTGGCACATGAAGTCAACGATATCGGTTCTCGAAAGGTCTTTGAGAGACTTTCCGGTGAGGTCAATGAAGACTTTCAGCTTGGTTACGTCGGCCAGGTACGCTTCAATCGAATTTGCTAAAAGGTTTTTCTCGAACTTGAGATAACTATAATATTTCTTTATATGACGTTCTTCCTGAGGTGGTGCCGTTTTTTTAATATCCATTTTATAAATATTTTGACTACCTTTGCGCATTATCTTGCTCGAAGGGTGATGCAAAGATAATCAAGAAGATTAATCGTGAATCTTTCGAAAATAATACATCCTATGAACATCCTGATTTTGAACGGTCCGAATCTGAATTTGTTGGGCAAGCGAGAAAAGTCTATTTACGGCGATACCTCGTTTGAAGCTTATCTTGAGCAGTTAAAGTCGTTCTATCCCCGGGTGAATATCGTTTATTTCCAGTCGAATATAGAAGGAGTCCTGATCGATAAGATTCAGGAATACGGTTTTTCATTCGACGGAATCGTATTGAATGCGGGGGCTTATACGCATACCTCCATTGCGTTGGCGGATGCCATCCGCTCTGTTCCGGCTCCGGTAATCGAAACGCATATCTCCAATGTTCATAAACGGGAATCCTATCGACATCAGTCTATGATCGCTTCTGCCTGTAAAGGTGTGATTGCCGGCTTTGGCCTTGATTCTTACCGGCTTGCGGTTGGATCTTTTATCAATTCTTAGCTAAACAGAATTGATTGAACGGATGTTATTTAAATAATGAGATATTAAAGAGTTATTACTATATTACTATATACTATTAGATTGTATGTCAAAGCACACTAAAATTGTAGCTACAGTTTCAGACTTGCGTTGTGAAGTTGAGTTTATTCGCGCCTTGTTTGAAAATGGAATGAATGTAGTTCGTATGAACTCGGCCCACCTGAATGAAGAAGGTTTTAATCGGATTATCAACAACGTGCGTGCCGTATCTAACAAAATTCCGATTTTGATGGATACCAAAGGTCCTGAGTTGAGAACGACAGCCATCGAAAATGAAGGCCGAATCAATTTCGTTACGGGAGACGTAGTGAAATTCGTGGGTAATCCTGATATTCTGACTACAAGAGAGCAGATCGCAATCAACTATCCGAACTTTGTAAACGACCTATCCGTAGGTGGTTATATTTTGATCGACGATGGTGAAATCGAATTCAAGGTTACCGAAAAAACAGCGGATCACTTGGTTGCTGTTGCAGAAAACAACGGAGAGCTTGGTGCACGTAAGAGCGTGAACGTACCGGGTGTACGTATCAGCCTGCCTTCTCTGACTGAAAAAGATAAAAGAAACATCCTTCACGGGATTAAAATGAATATCGACTTTATCGCTCACTCTTTTGTGCGCTCTAAACAAGACATTCTGGATATTCAGGAGATTCTGGATGCACATAACAGCCCAATCAAGATTATTGCTAAAATCGAAAATCAGGAAGGTGTCGATAATATCGACGAAATTCTTGAGGTTGCATACGGCGTGATGGTTGCTCGTGGTGATTTGGGTATTGAGGTTCCTCAGGAAAAGATTCCGGGAATTCAGCGTATCCTGATCAAAAAATGCGTTCAGGCGAAAAAACCGGTGATCGTTGCGACACAGATGTTGCACTCGATGATTAAAAATCCTCGTCCGACACGTGCGGAGGTAACGGATATCGCAAACGCGATTTATTACCGTACGGACGCTTTGATGCTTTCCGGTGAAACAGCTTATGGAAAATATCCTGTTGAAGCGGTTGCAACAATGTCGAAAGTTGCAGAGGAAGCTGAAAAAACAAAACTTTCTGAAAATGATATCCGTGTACCAATGGGTTCTGAAGATATTGATCTTACGGCTTATTTGTCAAAACAAGCGGTTAAAGCGGAAAATAAACTTGGTATCAACGCGGTGATCACGGATAGCTTCACTGGTAAAACTGCCCGCAATATTGCGGCATACCGTGGTAAAGCTCCTGTTTATGCGCTTTGCTATAATGAGAAAGTAATGCGCGAGCTGGCTCTTTCTTATGGCGTATTCCCGCTTTATCAGGAAGAGAAACGTACGACACGTGAATATCTTTATGTAGGTCTTACGCGTTTGATCAATAAAGGTCTTATCGCACCAGCGGATATGATCGCTTACCTGGGTGGTAGCTACGGTGAAGGTGGCGGCACAACTTTCCTTGAAATCAACAAGGTAGAGAAGGTGATGACGGAATTCGACAAATACATGTTGCCGAATCTGGAAGAAAACTGCTAAGCGATGACGGATCTTCTGGAGCAATATGTTCTCGACCATATCGACGAGGAAGGAGACTACCTGAAGCAGCTTAACCGCGATACGCATGTTAAAGTGTTGAAACCGCGCATGTGTTCCGGGCATCTTCAGGGGCGTATTCTGAAAATGATATGCCAACTGGTTCAGCCTCGTTATATTCTTGAATTGGGAACATTTACCGGTTATTCCGCATTGTGTATGGCTGAGGCTCTTGCCGATGATCCGCATGCAGAACTACATACCATTGATATCGACGATGAAATGGAGGAATTTACTTCCGCCGTTTTTCAGAATTCACCCTATGCGGATAAAATTCATTTCCACATCGGTGATGCTCTGCAGGTGATTCCTTCGATTGACCGCATGTTCGATATTGTGTTTATCGATGCCAATAAAAGGATCTATAGTGAATACTATGATCTTGTTTTTGACAAGGTGCGAAAGGGAGGATTGATTATTGCCGATAATACCCTTTGGGATGGTAAAGTAGTGCAGGATCCGCTGCCTCGCGATGCGCAGAGTGTCGGTATTCTGAACTTTAATGATAAGATCGCTTCCGACCCACGGGTTGAAAAAGTGATTTTACCGATTCGGGACGGAATGACGCTCATTCGGAAAAAATAAAACAAATCAGCGGGTTGTGAATTTCAAAGTTCTTTTTGTAATTTACAATCCGCTTTGATTATATAGAATGGCAAGCAGGAATTGCAGGTTGAAGATCTGTTTTTTCTGTAAGCTGCAGATTGAAAACAATAATTATGGAAACAACAAGACAAAGTAAGATAGGTCGTCTTTTACAGAAAGAATTAAGCGAAATATTTCGTGCGCAGACGACACAAATGCATGGCGTACTGGTTTCGGTGAGCGCAGTGCGTGTAAGTCCGGATTTGGGAATTGCCAAAGTTTACCTTAGCATTTTTCCTTCGGAGAAGGCGAATGAGCTGTTGGAGAATATTCGTGCAAATGCGAAGAATATTCGTCATGAAGTGGCACAGATCGTTCGATTTCAGCTTCGTAAGATGCCTGAGTTGAATTTTTATATCGATGATTCGCTTGATTATATCGAAAAAATCGATACGCTACTTAAATAAGTATCATCTCCTAACCGGTATTAATCCGATATACGCATGAATTTGTCCTTTTTACTGGCTAAGCGCTATCTTGTTGCAAAAAAATCACATAATGCTATCAATATCATCTCATGGGTATCGGTATGCGGCGTTGCTGTGATTACAATGGCGCTGATTTGTACATTGTCGGTATATAACGGATTTCAGGATCTGATATCCACACTTTATTCTACTTTCGATCCTCAGTTGAAGATCGAAACTGTCAAAGGGAAAACATTCAATGCGGATGATTCCCTTTTTGTTTCGATAAGCAAAATGCCGGAAATAGCCGTTTTTAGCGAAGTGCTCGAGGAGAACGTATTGATCAGCTACGGCGATCGTCAGATTCCGGCTACGGTCAAAGGTGTCGAGGCTAATTTCGGGGAATTGACTTCGATTGATAAGATAATTATCAATGGAGCGTTTCAGCTGAATGACAGTGTCGTTGATTATGCAACCCTGGGGGTTGGTCTTGCATCGCAACTTGGAGTGAATGCGGGTTTTGTAAGGCCCCTTGAAATATATGCTCCGCGGCGCAAAGGCAAAGTCAATTTATCGAATCCGATGGATTCGTTTAATGAGGGCCAGCTTTTCGTGGGAGGTGTGTTTAGCATTAATCAGGCTCAATATGATGATCAGTTGCTGATTGCTCCGATCGAGTTTGCCCGTACCCTTTTTGAAGGAGAAGGTCTTGTCAGCGCAGTGGAAATAAAGTTGAAGGAGAATGTGGATTCTGACCGTTTTCAGAAGAGGCTTGAATTGCTCTTAGGAAAAGATTATCGCGTCAGTAACAGGATGCAGCAACAACAGGAGTCGTTTCGTATCATGCAGATAGAGAAATGGATGACTTTTTTGATGCTTTCTTTTATCTTGATGATCGCATCCTTCAACGTAATCGGATCCTTGTCTATGTTGATCGTGGATAAAAAAGCGGATATAGATACGCTTCGTAATCTTGGAGCCGACTACTCGCTGATCCGTAAGATCTTTGTTTTTGAAGGATGTCTGATTTCGGGAGCGGGAGCTGTTGTCGGATTGTTGCTTGGAATTTTGCTGTGTTGGATTCAACAGACTTTTGGTATTTTGCATCTGGGTGGTAATGCCGGGATGTTTATCATAGATGCTTATCCGGTCAAATTACTTTGGAGCGATTGCCTTTGGGTAATACTTGTAGTCGGATTGTTGGGCTTTCTGGCAGCACTTTATCCGGCGAAAACAATGATAAAGAAATCTTAGCAAGCTGCTGGGTTTTTGATTGGAAATGGAGTTATTAACATGTTGTTGATAACTCCATTTCTTTTGCAATCGGAATGGTTCGGACAGGGTTATCAACAACCTGTTGATAAGTGTCAGGCCTGTTTATTAGTCAGATTATAAACCAAATAAGCCGTTGGAGTTATCGGATGATAAGTTCAACGGCTTATTTGGTTCGTATCGGATATTTAAATGTATTTGTCTCCGAATTTTACTTTAGCGTCAGTAACAAACTGTCGGATTCGCTGCTCCTCTTCTTTCTTGCAAATAAGCAACACGTTGTTGTCTTCTGCGATGATATAATCTTCAAGACCCTGTACTACGACAAGGTGTTCTGTCGAAAGAGAGATGATGTTGTTTTTACTTTCGTAGGCTAATGTCTGCGACTTCAGGTTGACGTTCTGGTTTTCGTCTTTTTCTGAAAGGTCATATAGCGAACCCCAGGTACCCAGATCCGACCAGCCGAAATCCGAAGAGAGAACGAATACGTTGGATGCTTTCTCCATGATGCCGAAGTCGATCGAGATGTTCGGACATGCAGGGAAATTCGCCTCGATAAACGATTTTTCTTCCGGAGTATTGAAAACCTGCGAGGCGCTATCGAATTTAGACGCAATGTCAGGCAGGTAGTTGCTGAAAGCTTCAAGTATCGTTTTTACATTCCAGATAAAGATGCCGGAGTTCCATAAGAACTCGCCGCTTTCAAGGAAAACCTGAGCCAGTTCTGCATTTGGTTTTTCGGTGAATGTTTTTACGCGTACGAATCCATCTACTTCTTCCACATCTGTCTGGATATAACCGTATCCGGTTTCCGGACGATTGGGTTTAATGCCTAATGTCAGCAATACCGGATGCGTTTCTGCAAATCCGAGAGCCTTGTTGATCGTATGCTGAAATTCGCGTTCATTCATGATCAGATGATCCGACGGAGCTACGACGATATTTGCGTTCGGATCGATAGCCCGGATGTGATATGAAGCCCATGCGATGCAAGGAGCCGTATTTCGTCGTTGAGGTTCCAATAGGATCTGATCGTCGCGTAATTGCGGCAATTGTTGTTTTACTAAATCGAAATATGTTTCATTGGTAACGATGAATATATTTTCTGTAGGAATAATTTCATTAAAGCGATTAAAGGTCATCTGCAATAACGAATACCCCGTTCCAAAAAAGTCGAGAAACTGTTTTGGCTTCGACGTGCGACTGAAAGGCCAGAATCGACTTCCGACGCCGCCGCCCATTATTACACAATAGTTACTGTTCATTTGTATATAATTAAATTTTCAATACGAAAGAACAAATGCGCCATTCATATACTTTTGTCTGGTATCTCATCCTCAGGTATATTGTGCGGATTTGTCATAAGTTTTCCCCATAAAATATGGTTTAGCTAAAGTAGGAAATAAATATGGATAAAACCTGTTGCGTAATTTTTTTTGAAAAAAAACACTTCAACTATTGCAGATATGAAAATAATACCTACCTTTGCAGAGTCTTAATGAGAAGCCCAGATGGCGGAATCGGTAGACGCGCTGGTCTCAAACACCAGTGGATTCACTTCCATGCCGGTTCGATCCCGGCTCTGGGTACAAAAGCGGAGAAAGTTGTAAAACTTTCTTCGCTTTTTTCTTGTTATCCCGGCCAAATCCCGTCGTTATAAATATAGACAGGGACATGATCTAAGAAACAGCTGTTTTTAGTAACTTTATATGTCCTGAAAATGGCACGAATGAAATTCGTCCGATCAGTAAATACAGGGATGGATTATCTCCTCTCTACAATTCAAGATGCATGAAACCAAAGAAGAAGATAAAGAAATATCTCACGAAAGGATTGAGGAAAGTACGTTATCGTAAGGGTTTCGGGGTCCATTCGCCTTTCGCTTTTTCTCTGATTACGCAGGTAATCGACGAAAGTGCTCCCTTTTATGCCTATGAAGAGATTCTGAAGCTGAAAAAGAAATATTCGCCTCTGACGGCAATTCTGCCAAAATTTGTTTCACGCCGGATGACTTCCGTTAAAGTGCTTTTTCTGCTTTACCGGTTGATTAACCGTTTTGGACCCAAAACGATTTTGGAAGTAGGGAATCAGGGAGGATTGGTTAGCTATGTGATGGGTTTGCCAAATACACGTGCCGAAGTAACGTCTGTTGGCGACGACAAACAAAAGTTGGCTATTGCCCAACGTCTGTTTGATCAGGAGCGTCCTCACAATTATCGCTTTCTGCAAGCAGATGTTGAATCCGGAATCGATCAGCTCGGCCCGGATTACCGTGCCGATTTCATTTTCATCCACGAATCCTCAATCAAACAACCGGAGCAGCTTTATGAGTCGCTTCTTAAACATATTCATGCCCGTACTGTTGTCATTATTGAAGGGATCAAACGCACCGATCAGGTGAAACGCCTTTGGAATCTTTTCCATTACGACCCAAACGTACGCGTATCGATGGACCTGTATGAGGCAGGAATTGCGATTTATCACGATTCGCTTTTCAAGCAACATTACATCGTTTCATTCTGATATTCTCCCGGCTTATTCTGTGTCGTTCGGCAAATGATCGTTCGGCATCAACCTTAAAATATTACAGTTATGAAAAAAAGTATGATCTATACCCGTACGGGAGATAAAGGAACCACCTCGCTGGTAGGAGGCGAACGCGTGGAAAAAACGGATATTCGTCTCGAAGCGTATGGTACGGTCGACGAATTAAGCGCCTGTCTGGGACTGTTGGCCGCATATATGTCCGGTTCGGAAGATAAATCGTTGTTGTTCTATATTCAGAACAAGCTTTTTACGATCGGCTCCTACCTGGCTACCGATCCGTCCTTCACTTCTTTCCGCGCAGAAAGTCTTTTATCCGAAGATGCAGTGGCTGTTTTGGAAAAACGTATCGACGAGCTTGATGCGGCGTTGCCAAGACTGAATAACTTCGTACTACCCGGCGGTACTATCTGTGCCTCACAGGCTCATGTGTGCCGAACCGTTTGCCGGCGTGCAGAACGGGCGATACTACGGGTTTCGACCGAATATGAAGTAGACGACAAAATACTGCGCTTTATGAACCGCTTGTCCGATTACTTGTTTGTCCTTTCGAGAGCATGTAATATCAGCGAAGGTTTTGCCGAAGTTTTTTGGGATAAAGGTTGCAAGTGAACGAAATAGTTTTATTTTTGCGGAAAAATTGATAAATCTAAATAATATAAGAACCTATGTACTGGACTCTTGAACTTGCATCTAAACTGGAAGATGCCCCTTGGCCTGCAACAAAAGATGAGCTTATTGACTACGCTATGCGTTCAGGTGCTCCGTTGGAGGTAATTGAAAACCTACAGGAAATGGAAGATGAAGGTGAAATCTACGAAAGCATCGAAGATATCTGGCCTGATTATCCAAGTAAAGAAGATTTTTTCTTTAATGAAGAAGAATATTAAAACAGACTGATTTCAATCAACTGATAATTACAAAAAAGCCATCTTGCAAAAGGTGGCTTTTTTTGTGTTCGCAAAATCGCTGATTTTCACCTATCTTGATCCCTTAAATTTTGCACAAAATACAATTTATAGCTTATTTTGGAGTTTAATTAGGAAACCATTCTAAAAATACATGCGTAACCGTTATATCTGTTTCATTTTCTTCTTATTGGCGCTGAATTCTGTCGTGGCACAGCAAGAGGCTCAGATCAGCCAATATTGGGCATTGCCCGGATATATCAATCCGGCGGCTTTGTCGCTGAATGACAGGTTGACGGTTTCTGCTCTCGACCGGATGCAGTGGACCGGTATTCCCAATGCGCCCAAAACCTTTTTCGTTACGGCCGAAACACCATTTAAATTGATGAAAAAGAAACATTCGGCAGGCATTATCGTGGTTAGCGACCGGGCCGGGTTATTTGCCAATACCGATTTTGCGCTGCAGTACGCCTTCCGCCTGAAATTGTGGCAAGGCGAGTTGTCGTTGGGTTTGCGAGTAGGTTTTACATCCCAGAGTTTTGACGGAACGAAAGTGGATATTCCGGATTCACCCGAGCATGTGGGATCTTCCGGCGATATCCCCACCACCAATGTTTCGGCGATGGGATTCGATGCCGGAGTCGGGGCATTTTACTACCATCCGCGTTTTTACGCCGGACTCTCCGCTAGCCATCTGACGCAGTCGGAACTTGAACTGGATGAGAAAAGTTTCATTCAGCTCAAAAGGGTTTATTATTTCACAGCGGGAGGCAATATTCCATTGCGCAATCCGTTATATGAATTACATCCTTCGGTGCTGGTGAAGAGCACGTTTCAGAATACGCAATTCGATATGACGATGCGTCTGATGTACAATAAAATGTTTTGGGGAGGCATCTCCTACCGATGGAATGACGCAGTGGTCCTGATGGCCGGGGCAGAGATCAAGGGAATCCGTTTCGGATACGCTTATGATATCGGTACGTCGCCCATCGCAAAGGCCAGCAACGGTAGTCATGAGATCTTTGCAGCATACGCGCTAAAGATCGATTTTTCGCCGAAGTCAAAGAATAAACACAAAAGCATACGTATATTATAAGTTCTATGAAGAATATCTTTTTTATAATGATCGCATTGATCTTGTTCGGAGCCTGTGCCGGACCCGTTGGCGGGTCGGGTGGCGAGCTGACAGGCGTGCGAGGCCGTGCCTGGAGCGAGCCTGCCCCATACGGGATGGTGCTGGTTAAGCGAGGCGGCATAGAGATGGGATCGAATGAGAATGATTCGCTATGGGGAAACCTTCAGCCAGCAAAAGGGGTGTCGGTAGATGCCTTCTGGATGGATGAAAAAGAGGTTTCGAATGCGAAATACCGTCAGTTCGTACACTGGGTACGCGACTCGATTATCCGGGAGCGCCTGGCAGATCCGGCTTACGGAGGCAATGAGGCATTTAAGATCGAGGAAGACCGTTACGGAGAGCCTGTCAAACCACATTTGAACTGGAACAAGCCGATTCCATGGCGCAAACCGTCTGAAGACGAAGAACGTGCCATCATGAGCGTGTATATGCGTGATCCGATTACGGGCAAGCTGATGCTGGATGCCGGCCAGATGAATTACCGTTTCGAAGTATTCGATTATACCGGATTCGCTCAACGTAAGCACCGGTTGGATGCTTCCCGGCGTATTCTCAATACCGATGTGATTGTAGATCCCAACGAAGAGATCCTTGTTTCAAAAGATACCGCATTTATCGATGAAGACGGAAAGATCGTCAATGCCACGATTGTCCGGCCGCTGGAGGGAGCTCACGACTTCCTGCACACGCGCATCATCAACATCTATCCTGATACGACCGTTTGGATCAATGATTTCCCAAATTCATACAATGAGCAATATGCCCGCTTGTATTTCTCTCATTCGGGATACGATGATTTTCCCGTTGTAGGGGTCTCGTGGGAACAAGCCAACTCTTTTTGTATCTGGCGTACAGATTACCTGCGTCGTTCCTACGGTATCCGTGGAGGAGCGCATATCGAGCCGTTCCGTTTGCCTACAGAGGCTGAATGGGAATACGCAGCCCGAGCCGGTAAATCCGAGAACAGGTTCCCGTGGGAAGGGGTTCTCGCCCGTACCGAAAAAGGATGCTTCTCCGGAAACTTCAAACCGGAAGAGGGCCATTATGCAAAAGACGGATTCCTGATCACCGCCCCTACCGGAGCCTACAATGCCAATGATTTCGGGCTATTCGATATGGCGGGGAATGTGTCGGAGTGGACTTCTACCGCCTGGTCGGAAGCAGGAAATCAAATCATGTCGGACGTGAATCCTGAATACCGTTACGATGCGGCAAAGGAAGACCCCTATGTCATGAAGCGGAAAGTGACGCGTGGCGGATCGTGGAAAGATGTGCAGCATTTCGTACGCTCCGACGTGCGTAGCTGGGAATTTCAAAATGAGCAACGTTCTTTCGTCGGATTCCGTTGCGTCCGTTCACACATGGGATTCGGCCGTGGAACAACAAACACACGGTCTGTACAACGAAAATAATCTACGTTATGGGAAAGTATAAGGGTTTTAAAAACAGACTGGAGAAATTCTTTTCCAGCGAACAGGGACAACGTCTATTCAATTTTGCCTATAGTTTCGGGGCGGCTATCGTAATTCTCGGAGCGCTCTTCAAACTACTTCATCTACCGATGGCTGATGTCATGTTGTGTGTCGGAATGGGCACGGAAGCGTTGATTTTCGGATTGTCGGCATTCGATAAACCGGCAAAGAACTACCATTGGGAAAATGTTTTTCCGAGTCTGGCATCCGACGAATATGTTGAAGGTGGCGATTTGCAGGAACTGGCCCGGAATATGAATACAGGGTCAGGTCTCAATACCATTCAGCCACAAGCTGCTACGGCAACTGCTGCCTCAGCTCAACCAGTTGCAAACGTTCACCACGTAGCTCCGCAGGGAGGTATGCCACATGCCGCTCCTGAACTGGCTCATGCAACACAGCTTTACGTACAGCAGATGTCCGAGATGACCGCACAAATGGAGCGACTCAAGGAGATTACGGCTTCTTTGACTTCGGCATCAGGCTCATTGCTCAATTCGTATTCAACCATTTCGGATAATTCGGACAACCTTTCGTCGTTCTCTTCCGGATATATCAATCAGATGGAGGCTTTGAACCGAAACATTACCGGACTGAATACCATTTATGAAATCCAGCTTAAGAGTGTCAGCTCGCAATTGGATACCATCGACAAAGTGAACAGCGGACTGGCCAACATCCGTCACATGTACGACAACTCGACGATGGACAGTTTCAAAATCCGTCAGGAAACAGAAAAAATGACTGATAACCTGGCCCAGCTGAATAAAATTTACGAACGTATGCTTACGGCGATGACCGTAAACATGAATATGCAGAATCCGGTGCGCTGATTTTAAGTGCCGAAAAAAATAATACAACGAATCTATGGCTTCATCCAGTAAACTTACGCCGCGGCAAAAGATGATCAATCTGATGTACATTGTCTTTTTGGCAATGCTCGCCATGAATGTATCGTCTGATGTCCTCAACGGATTCAAACAGGTGGAAGATAGTCTGGCCAAATCCAATGAAGGAGCCCGCTCGCGCAACGAAAAGCTGTTTGATGAATTCAAACAGTTGCATGAAAGCAATCCCGAAAAAGCACGCATTTGGTATGCCGGTGCCCAGGTGGTACGAGCAAAAACAGACTCTTTATACGACTATATAAGCGACCTGAAACAACAGATTGTCCGATATGCCGATGGCAAAGACGCCGATGTCGATAATATCCGGCGTCGGGATAACCTGGAGGCGACCAATTTCATTATGCTTTCGCCGGCAAAGGCAGAAGGCAAAAACCTTTACCAGGCGATCGGTGCCTACCGCGAAACGCTCCTGGCACTGATTCCGGCCAATGATCGCGCGGCTATCGATGGGTATTTATCGACCGATGTCAACGACAATGCGCTTTCTGCCGGTAAAAGCTGGCAATCGGCCATGTTTGAGAATATTCCCGTATCCGCGGCAGTAACAATTCTGACCAAGTTGCAGGGCGATATCCGCAATGCGGAAGGAGAAACGCTCAACTCTCTCAAGCAGCGTGTCGATGAGGGTGATTTGCGCGTAAACCGGATCAACGCTTTTGTAATTCCTTCATCACGCAACGTGATGCGCGGATCCAAATACAGTGCCCGGATCGTACTTGCCGCAATCGACTCGACTCAGACTCCAGATATCTTTATCGGTGGCAAAAAGCTCGACGTCGCATCCAATGGTTATTACGAAACCGTGGCTGGTGCTGTCGGAACACAGAGCGTGTCGGGATATATCGAAGTGCCCCGTGCCGACGGTACGAAAGAACAATTGCCTTTCGAAACTTCTTACCTCGTTCAGGAACCTACGGCGACGGTATCGAATACGATGATGAATGTGATGTATGCCGGTATCGACAACCCGGTGAGCATCTCTGTGCCGGGCATTCCAAACAATCAGATGAGCGCGACCATGAGCAACGGAGTGCTTTCCCGTTCGGGCAACGGATGGGTTGCCAAACCGACCAGGGTGGGTCAAGAGGCCGTCATTACCGTTACTGCCCAGAACGAAGGTCGTTCGGTGGTTGTCGCCAATACGGCTTTCCGCATACGCCAACTACCCGATCCGATGCCTTATATCGGCTATAACGACGATAAAGGTACGGCTCGCAAATACAAAGGAGGAGCTCCTTTTTCAAAAGCCTATTTGTTGAAAGCAGGAGGAGTCAATGCTGCCATTGACGATGATCTGCTCAACGTGAATTTCCGGGTATTGGCTTTCGAAACCGTGTTTTTCGATTCGATGGGAAATGCTATTCCTGAAGTATCGGAAGGTGCTAATTTCTCACAACGTCAGAAAGATGCGCTTCGTCGTCTGAGCCGGGGCAAACGTTTTTATATCTCCCGCGTGCGTGCGGTAGGTCCGGATGGAGTCGAACGAACGCTTTCGCCGATCGAGGTGATCGTAAATTAAAAAAAGACATCAATCAGCATGATTATGACATACGCAAAAACAATCATATTGTGTGCACTACTTTTTTCTGCCAATCTGCTTACAGCACAGGTGAAAAGAGTGCAGGAAAATAAAAAAGAGACGCAGTCGGGCGAAATGTCCGTGCGTGCCCGCTCTTTTATCGACGGTTCGGCTCCTTCGTCAGATGACGCCAAATGGTCGCGGGTAATTTACCGCGAACTCGATCTGATGGAAGGTTCGAATGCATCATTGTATTTCCCGGAAGAACCAATCGAAGGTCATACGAACTTATTCCGTCTGATCGTCAACCTGATGGCAGATGGCAATCTGACCGGCTACGAATATCTCGACGGAAGAGAAATATTCACAGAAAAATATGAGCTCAACGTAAAGGATATGCTTAACAAATTCCATATTCTTTACGAGGAGAAACCCGGACGCGGCCGTACCGCTACCCAATTCGTAATCGACGAAAGCGATGTGCCATGCAACGAGGTGCGCAGCTATTATATCAAGGAAAAATGGATATTCGATCAGCGCGGATCCAAGTTTTTTGCCACTATCGAGGCGATTTGTCCTATTCTGCACCGTTCGGGCGATTTCGGCGGTGAAGTAACCAAATATCCCATGTTCTGGCTTCCCTACGAAAAAATACGCCCTTATCTGACCCAACACCGCGTCATGTCTGAAGGGATGAACAACACACCCCGCTATACGTTCGACGACTTTTTCGTGATGCGTCAGTACGACGGGAAGATCTATAAAACGCTCAACCTGCATAACCGCTCGCTGATGCAGATGCATCCGCACCCGGATTCACTGAAGATGGCACAAGAAAAGATCGAACAGGATCTTGTCGATTTCCGCCAGTCGCTATGGGTGCCGGAGGCACAAGAAGCGCAGGCCGCTGCCAAAAAAACTTCAGGTAAAAGTGAAGCGAAAGCGGATGCCCCAACCACCGCGATAAATGAACCGGAAGAAACGGTTGTTGAAAAACCTGCCCGCACATCTGTGCGCCAGAACCCACGTCAGAAGAGCAGTACTTCTCGTTCTTCTCAGAAATCATCTTCCAGATCGGAAGGTGCGCCAGTACGTTCGGTGAGAAGAACCCGATAACGTATTATTAATCCGATTTTCTTTTTCGAAAAATATCATTCTACCTTCTTTCCGCAATTGCGGAGAGAAGGTTTTTTTCGTTGGGCGAACACCCTCCGTTATTACAGCCGTATTAATAAATGCCTTATAAATAGGGAGTAAATGATACTCTGAAAGATATTTCTTACAAAATATTACACAAAAACTACAAACATCATTCAGATTTAAAGAGGGTTTGAACAGGTGTAAATCAGAATAGGACAATCGATCGCGAACTTTGTTCACGTTGGAAAGCAGCTCTTGTATTCAAATACAGCGGCTCCGTTTTCCGGCTAAAAATGAAGTTAAGTTATCCTTATTTAAACACACCAAAACACTCATCATGATTATGCGAAAAGATTTTAGCATTCCGTTTTCAGGAATGATAAAGTTGGGAAAGGAAGTTTCCCGGAGATTGCTTGTCAGGAGCATGCTTCTTATACTTTCTTTATTGACAACAGGTAATGTTCAATCGTTGTATGCACAGGCTGAGCTAAGAAAAGTCAGCGGAACGATTGTCGATGAAAGCGGAGAACCGGTCATCGGCGCAAGTATTCTGAATGAACAGACTAAAAGCGGAACAATATCCGATATCGACGGTAATTTTCAGGTTCAGGCCCGCGAAGGGAATGTACTTGCTATTTCATACATCGGGATGGAACAGCAGAAAATCCGTTTGAAAAATCAGCGTAAGCTGGATGTCGTACTAAAATCGTCGGCAGTACAACTTGAAGAGGTAGTAGCCATCGGTTACAATACCGTGAAAAGAAAAGACCTGACCGGATCGGTTTCGTCTGTCAAAGCGGAAGATCTTGTTAAAGTGCCCACCTCAGATGTATCCCAGGCACTTGCCGGACGAATTGCCGGGGTGATGGTCACTCGCAACGACGGGGAGCCCGGCGCTTCGATGTCTATACGCGTACGTGGAGGTATCTCCATTACGCAGAGCAATGAGCCTTTGTATGTGATCGATGGTTTTCCAAGCGAAGACGGTATGGGATCGCTCGATCCTGCCGATATCGAAAGCATCGATGTATTGAAAGATGCGTCGGCAACAGCAATCTATGGTTCACGGGGAGCCAACGGGGTTATCGTGATCACTACCAAAACAGGAAATAAAAACGGACAGAATTTCTCGCTGGCGTATGACGGTTATGTCGGGTTCTCTCATTTGGCAAAAAAACTGGATGTGCTCTCTCCGATGGAGTTCGCTTACCTGGATTATGAGCGCAGAAGTTTTTCGAATGAAGATGTCGATAATGGAAACGTGAAAAGCTATTCGGACATCTATGGAAACTTCTCTGATATCTATAGCAATTATGCTAATCGCGAAGGGGTAGATTGGCAGGATGCATGTATGGGCGGTTCGCGACTGACCCAAAATCACCGTGTGTCTTTATCGGGTAATCAGGATAAGATGCGTTACAACATGTCGTATGCTTTTTTTGATGAAAATGGATTGATGCGGGGCAGCGGAAGTCAGAAACACAACATCAAGCTGAAAATCGATCATCGTCCTTCTGATAAATGGACGGTTTCCGGTTCGGTGAATTTCGACCACACCAATGTTTATGGGATGGGTACATCCGGCGAATCATTGGGCTTCAATAAGATGGGTTCTATTCTTACTTATCGTCCTACGGTGGGTATGCTGGGCGAAGACAATATGCTACTTGAGGGTTCGGACCCTCTTTATGAAGATGATGATAAGAATGCGATGCAAAATCCGTTGAAATCGGCCTTGGCGGAACATCGCCGGAAAGAGTACCGCGTGTTTACCGCAAACGGAAGCATCGGGTATCAGATCATGAAAGGGCTTAGCTTTAAAAATACGACCGGCTTGCGATACAGCTCGCGTCGCGACGAAATGTTCTTTGGGTCAGAATCGGCTACTGCCAAACGTACAAGCATACAGGGTTCTATCCGTAATTCGGAGGCAGGCACATTTCAGACTTCAAATATTTTGAGTTACAATGGTCGTTTGAAGAAACACCGTTATACGGTAATGCTCGGGCAGGAATACATATCAAGATGGAACCGCTTCTTCGAGTCTTCGGCAACCAATTTCCCGAATGATGATATCGGCCTGAACGACATGTCATTGGGATTGCCGGGTATTCCGCGTTCTTCATTCAATGATGATGATCAGTTGTTGTCATTCTTCGGAAGGGTTAATTACAACTATGGTGATCGGTTCTTGTTTGCAGCCTCTTTGCGTGCAGACGGTTCGACGAAATTCGGACCGAATAATAAGTTCGGATGGTTCCCTTCTGTTTCGGGTGCATGGCGTTTGAGCGAGGAAGAGATGATCCGGGATCTGGATGTTTTCTCAGACCTGAAACTGCGTGCCGGTTACGGTTGGTCGGGAAATAATCGCATCCCGAGCTATGGTTCACTGGCTTTGATGGGATCTACGACATATCCTTCGGGGGGTAGCATCGACAACGGGTATATTTCGACTCAGATTCCGAATGCCGGATTAAGATGGGAAGCGAATAAATCGCTCAATATCGGTTTGGATATGGGATTTTTCAACCAGCGCCTTACTATTGCGCCGGAGTTTTACCTCAACAGAAGTTCTTACCTTCTTTTGAACAGCAAAATTCCTGAATCATCCGGATTTTCAACCATGTTGCAGAATATCGGCGAAACCCAGAATTCGGGAGTCGATATCGCCATCAACTCGGTCAATATCCAGACAAAAAACTTTTCATGGCAAACAAGTCTCAATATTTCGCACAATAAGAACAAGGTGCTCAAACTGACCGGAGAAGACTCTTTTTATGAAGAAGCTCGTTTTGGATACGAGCAAAACAACTACCTGGTAAAGGTGGGTAAATCACTCGGATTGATGTATGGTTTCAAAACAGAAGGTCTGTATCAGGTGAGTGATTTCGATTATGACAAAGCCACAGGTAAATATACGCTTAAGGAAGGCGTGCCTCATAACCCGAACAACAAACCTCAACCGGGATACTGGAAGTTTGCCAATGTAGATGATAGCGATAATGTCATCAATGACAACGACCGTACGATTATCGGCGATGCGAATCCATATCTGTACGGAGGTATGAACAATACGTTTTCTTACAAGGGATTCGATCTGAGTGTGTTCCTTAATTTCAGTCTTGGCGGTGATGTGCTGAATGCGACCAAACTGGCGAATACATTGTCAGGAAGAAAGGCTTACACGACGCTGGATATCGCCAGCCTGTCGAACAGATGGGTAACGGTCGGTACCGACGGAAAACAAATTACGGATCCCGAAATGCTGCAGCGTATCAACGGCGGCAAAACGGTAGCGCAATGGCGCGATATGGAAGAGGGAGATAAGTTTATCCATTCATGGGGTGTCGAAGATGCTTCATTCTTACGTATCAGCAACATTTCATTGGGTTATACTTTCTCAAGAAAGCTTCTTAAAAAGACTCCGATTAAAAGTATGCGTTTGTACGTAACGGCAAACAACCTGTACACCTTTACGAAATATACCGGCTTCGATCCGGAAGTATCAACCACAGGTTCGGGGATGACACGAGGGCTCGATTGGGGAGCCTATCCGCGCAGTCGCTCATTTGTAATGGGAGGTTCTATTTCGTTCTAACTTAAATTTAACTGAAGATGAAGAAACTAATCTATTTTATATCCGTATTGGCTGGATTTACATCTTGCGCCGATATTCTTGTAGAAGAGCCGGAATCGTATTATGATGCGAAAAACTTTTTCGTTTCTGTAGAAAAAGCAGAAATGTCTGTAATTGGTGTTTATGATGTACTTGCCAATCTGAATCATTACGGTCAGGTCGAGATGGCGATGCCTACGTCGGACGATATGTATTACATATCGGGCGTCAATACGGATAACAGCCGTCGCGATATCAGTCATTACATGACATCGACCCATAATACCTGGATCCGCAATTCCTGGTTATACAAATACCAGGGAATCGACCGGGCGAATTTTGCGCTCGGCGGAATTCGGGGCATGGATGAATATGCTAAAAAGAATGAGAAACTATTGAAGTACGAAGGTGAGATCTGTTTTTTAAGAGCTTTTTTGGCTTTCGACCTGATAAAGTATTGGGGAGATGTTCCTTTTAAGACTAATTTTACGACGACGGCAGAGAGTGCCTACCAACCAAGATCCGATCGTGACCGGATTTATGATCAGATTCTTACTGATCTTGAAATCGCAAAAAATCAGCTGCCGTGGGCGGCAGCCGGATCTTCTCCCGAACGCGTGACGAAAGGTGCTGCTTCAGCTTTGAAAATGCGCGTGTTGTTGCAGCGTGCCGGATATAGCCTGAAACTCAATGGCAGTTTCGACCGCCCTTCTGATGAGGTGAGAAAGAACTGTTTCGCGGAAGTGATAAAAGAGTGGGAACAGATAAACAACCAGGGGTATCATGGTTTCCATGCCCAGGGCTACGAAGGTTTGTGGAAAGGATATTCTGCAGAAATAGATGAAAGCAAAGAGACATTATGGGAAATAGCGTTCTATACACCGGATGGTAAAGCCAAAGGTGCCGGTGCATGGGGTACTTACAATGGTCCGTCGGTAGATGCAAATAGCAAATACGGACGTGCGAATGCTTTCTTCATTGCTCTTCCGATGTGGAAAAAGTTTTATGATGAGCAGGATTTGCGAAGAGATATCAACATTTGTCAGTACCATATCAATGCGAAAGACGAGAAGGTTTATTTGAGAAAAAATCCGAATACACCGCAGAATCAATACTGGTTTCCGGGTAAGTGGCGCCGCGAATGGATGAAATATCCGGCAAAGGATCCGAATAACACGGATGTGGATCTGGTTGTTTTGCGTTATGCCGATGTGGTATTGATGGCCGCTGAAGCCTATAACGAACTGAATCAGACAGAGACGGCCATTGAGTTACTGAATAAAGTACGCGGCAGAGCAGGTATCGCAGAGCTGGCTGCCGATTTCAGCAATTATGCTGCTACTTATAAAGCTCCTAAAGTGCTTGATCTCGACTTTATTGATGATTCCGATATCGCAGGTAAATTTCGCACAGCCCTTTACTGGGAACGTGGATTTGAGTTATGCTACGAAGGTTCGCGTAAATTCGACCTGATCCGCTGGGGGATTCTGCAACAGTCTATTGCAAACATCTATAGTGCACATCAAGGCGATCCGTTGTATAAATTCGTAGGATTGAATCATTATCCGGCAAGTCAGAATTTCATGACCGGAAAGCATGAGTTGTTTCCGATTCCGCTAATCGAGATTCAACGAAATTATAAGCTGAATGGAAAAAATAATCCGCTTTATTAATTGCTTTATCTAAAGGCAGATAAAAGTCGGAGAAGCTCTTAATTTACTAACTGTCTTCTCCGGCTTTTTCAACAGATAATTTAAGTTTGTATGAGAAAGAAAATTTCAAAAATCTTATTGACCGGAACCCTGTTGGGGATGGCTTCAATGCAAAGTTCAGCTCAGATTTATTCCTTTGAGGATAAACGCATTCCTGCCGGATGGTCTTTCAACGGCGGAGAACTGGAAGTTTCCGGCTTACGTCATAAACTGGGAGACCAATCTCTCCGGATCAGCTGGCAGGGAAAAGGACTATTGACCCTCGATCAGCCTTTTGGTATCAAAGAAGCATCGAAAGCTTCGTCGGGAGGGATTACCACCTGGATCTATAATGAAACTCCTATCGATGCCCCGATGATATTCTCTTTTCTGGACGAGAAAGGTGAGGAAGTGTGTAAGTTGTCTTTCAACCTTAATTTCAAAGGATGGAGATGTTTGTGGTCTAAATTCGTTGAGGATTTGCAGAAACCGCGCCAGGCAGAGATAAAAAAAGTGACGGTTGCGCTGCCGGAAGCAGTTCAGCAGAACAACATCTATTTTGATTATTTCGAGTTTTCTAAAAACGTGTCCTGGCAGAAAATGTCGGATCTTCAATATACGGTCAATCACAAGGATTTCAGTCTGATTCACGACTTTATCGGCTACCGTAACATGCAGCCCGATTTGAGTGGCGTGATGATAACTGCCGATAAAAAGGCAGGTATTAACCGGGTGAATGAACGTCTGACCGATTGGTATCTGGGTAGTGAAGAAAATTCGGACAACGGGTATTACCGTGAACGCAAAAAAGCGGAACAAGAATATATTGGCAAGGGAATAAAGAGCGCGGCTTCGGTAAAGGTCGATTATCACGCCGATGGCACTCCGGTAGGAAAAGGGCTTTTTCCGCTTTTTTACCGCTCTGTGATTGACGGTACGAAAATCAGCTCTTTCATGGATATCAACAAAAGCATGTTGTTGCCCCTGGCTTTCGATTATAAGAAAAACGGAAACAAAGAGAGTCTGGATAAGGCATTGTTTATTTACGATTGGTTTAACGATCAGGGTTGGGCCGATGGTAGCGGAATGGGAACCCTGTGTTTTGAAAAGCTGCGCAGCTCGGGATATTTTCATTCGTTTTATCTGTTGAAAGATCAGCTTGACAAACAGAAATACGAACGCGAAGTAAAGAACCTGAAGTGGATGACGCTTTTTGGCCATTGCTACGAAGAACCGCATCATGGTGGCGAGGTTGCAGACAACCTGCGTGCACTTGCTCTGCCAAAACTGATTTACGCACTTTCTTTAGAGGGCGATGAGCAATATGCGGCCATGGATGCCTACAAAGCATATATGGACAACGCGCTTAAATTCGGACCGGGATTCTTCGGAACGATCAAACCAGATTTTTCGGGATACCACCATCGTGGAGCCTACAACAGTGCTTACTATCCTCATGCGCTTTATGCGGCTTCATTAATCGCTTATCTGCTTCATGAAACGCCTTATGCCCTGTCTGAAGAATCGATGAGCAACCTGAAACAGGCACTGCTTACCTTCCGTTTCTTCTCTGCTAATCTGAGTGTTCCGGCTGCTACGACAGGACGTTTCCCTTTGATGCAGGATGTATTGCAACACTTGGTGCCGGCATTTGCATACGTTGCCTTGTCGATGCCTGAAACGGATACGGAACTGATTGGAGCAATGAAAAAAATCTGTCAGGATAACCCGGATGAGTTGAAGAAGTTCTGGAAGGATGTTAACTCGAATCTGACTTACACCGCGAGTATGGGGGAAGTGGGATGTGTTTTCAAAGCTTTGAATGCAGAAGTGAACAGTGAGGAAAATCCGCAAGGGTCTTTGTTTATGCCTTACTCGGGATTGATGGTGATCAAAAACGGCGACTACCATTTCAATATGAAGGGATTCAGCCGTTATATCTGGGATTATGAATGCTCGACAACAGAAAATCTGTACGGCCGGTACATTTCTTACGGTCAGATCGAACACTTCAATCTGAAAACAGGTAAGAAAAGTTATCAGGCAGCGAATAAAAATTTCGATTGGAACCACCTTCCTGGAACGACCTCCAAAGTGATGGCCAAAGATCAGCTGCGAATGAAAGACGGGATGAAAACACACCGTAGTTTTTCGGATGAAACGTTCCTTGCCGGGGTCGCTGTTTCTGAAAAAACAGGTATGTTCTCTCTGAAAATGCATGATGTGATCTATGATAATACGTTTCGAGCCAACAAATCGGTCATTGCTTTCGACGATATCCTGCTTTGTATCGGATCGGGAATCAATAACTCAGATAAAGAGAATCCGACCGTGACTACCCTTTTCCAGAACGCGGAAAAGAAGAAGGTTCGCAAAGACAAAAACGGAACGATCGTTTCTCTTTCAGACAATATGGTTTATGCTGTTCGCGATAACGACGTGCATTTGTCGGGGAACGACGATTTTTCTGCAGGATATATCAATCACGGTACGGCTCCGAAAGAACAGGGATATGCTTATTTCATTTTGCCCGACGGTACTAAAAAACAGGCAAAACAGCTTCTGGGAGCACAATCGCCGGTTTCTATCCTGCGCAACGATGACAAAGTACATCTGGTTGAGCATCGTAAAAACCAAACGGTTTATGGTGCGGTATTCGATATCAACGAGTCGTTTCCGGATCAGGTGGTTCGGAATGTGAACATCCCGTTGGCATATGTTCTGGAAAAAGGAAACGATAAGTTGCGACTTTCCGTATGCGAACCGGATATGCGTCGCCCGTCGGCACTGGTAATGGATAAACTGACATCTGAAGACGTGATCGGAGTAGAACAAGGTTTCCAAACCTGCATTACGCTCAACGGAACATACGAATTGAAAAATGATAACGGAACATTCGGTGTGAAGCATCAGAACGGAATCACGACACTAACGTTCGAGACGATCCGGGGTGAGAATTATCAGGTAGAATTGATTAAAAAATAGTTTTTACAAATGAAGAATAGAAGAACAACGCTTCAAACAACATTCTCCATGCTATTTGTTCTGATGTCCGGCTTTACCTTCCAGATGGAAGGCAAACCGGTATCGGATAAAAATATATTATGGTATCGCACTCCGGCGAAAACCTGGGAAGAAGGATTGCCGGTCGGGAATGGCCGTATTGGTGCAGTCGTTTTTGGTGATACCAGACAGGAGCGTATTCAGTTTAATGAGAACACGCTATACAGTGGCGAACCGGATATGCAAAATAAATCGACACGGGCTGTTCCTGATTTTACGGAAGTGCGTCGTTTGCTAAAGGAAGGGAAAAATAATGAAGTGGATTCTATCCTGCAGTATCGCTGGGTAGGCAGACTGAACCAGAGTTATGAGCCTTGTGGTGATATCTATCTGGATTTCCACATGGATGGTGATGTTGCCGGTTACCGGCATGCCCTGGATATGGCTGATGGGATCGTAACCACTTCTTACCGGCAGCAAGGGGTACAGATTACCCGCAAGGTATTCGCTTCTTATCCCGACCAGGTGATAGCTATTCATCTGCATGCTGAAAAACCGGTTTTGGATTTTACGTTGCGAATGAATTCGGAACATCCTTTTTCTGTGTTGAAAGCGGGCAATGGTCTTAAAATGAATGGTCAGGCTCCGGCTCATGTGATGCGACGCACAATCGATGCGATGAAAAAATTCAATCGTACAGATCTGCATCCCGAATATTTTGATCGGGAAGGGAATGTGATTCGTGAAGGATCTTTATTCTATGGTGATCAGTTCGACGGGAAAGGGATGCCTTTTGAGGCAAGGATCTATCCCGAACTGAAAGATGGTGAATTGATTGTCGGAGAAAAAGAGATCAGAATCCGGAATAGCAGCGATGTGGTGCTTTATCTGTATGCGGCTACCGGTTATAACGGCAGGGATAAAAGTCCGTCAAAAGAGGGCCGTAATCCCGGTTTGCTGATCGAACAAACGAAGGCAAAACATGCGGATAAGTCTTTTGAAACGATCAAAAAGAATCACCGTCAGGATCATCAGCAACTATTCGGTCGTGTTGATTTCGAATTAGGTAATTTTTCAGAGTCTGTGCCGACAGATGAACTGCTGCGTAATTTTGGGAAAAATAAGGATTTGTCGGTTGTTCCGCTGTTGTTTCAGTACGGACGATACCTGATGATCGCCGGATCGCGTCCGGGAGGTCAGCCTCTTAATCTGCAGGGGTTATGGAATGACAAGGTTTTGCCGCCATGGAATTCTGGATATACGATGAATATCAATATCCAGATGAACTACTGGCCTGCCGAAGTAACCAACCTTTCGGAGTGTCATGAGCCAATGTTCCGTTATATCCGCGAATTATCAGAAGCAGGACGAGAAACGGCACGTCAGATGTACGGATTGCCCGGCTGGATGACGCATCACAATGCTTCGCTTTGGCGGGAAACTTATCCTTCGGATGGTTATGTGTATTGGTATTACTGGACGATGGCCGGAGGATGGCTGTGTCAGCATATCTGGCAACATTATGAATTTACGGGCGATGAATCTTTTTTACGCGAATATTATCCGGTAATGAGAGATGCTGCCCTGTTTTTCTCGAAATGGATCGTGAAAAACGACAAGTCGCAATGGGTTACCCCGGTAAGCACATCTCCTGAAAATTCATTCATGCTCGATGCGGATACCCAGGCTGCGGCATGCGAAGGACCGGCTGTTGATCAGAGTATTCTGAGACATCTGTTTTCGCAGGTAATCGAGGCGTCAAAAATGTTTGATTGTGATGAAGCCCTGCGTGCGGATCTTGAGGCTAAGCTTCCTGAACTGGCTCCTTATCAGATCGGCAGCAGGGGACAGTTGCTGGAGTGGGATAAAGAATATGGCGAGTTTGAACCTCAACACCGGCATGTATCCCATTTATTCGGATTGTATCCGGGAAATGATATCCTGCAAAACAAAGATCTGGCAGCAGCCTCACGACAGACTCTTAATGAACGTGGTAATAAGACTACCGGATGGAGTATGGCTTGGAAAATAAGTCTGTGGGCGCGATTGCTCGACGGATCGCAGGCATATGATGCGTTGAAAAATCTGATCCATTATATCGATCCGATCGAAAAAGGAGATAACCGCGGCGGATTGTACCGCAATTTATGGAATGCCTTACCTTTTCAGATCGATGGTAATTTCGGAGCTACGGCCGGTATTGCGGAAATGCTCCTTCAGAGTCATGGAGATGAAATCCGGTTATTGCCGGCTCTTCCCGGAGAATGGAAAGAGGGGCGCATCGCCGGGCTAAAGGCTCGTGGAGGTTTTGTTGTAGATATGGAATGGAAAAACAACAAGCTCCGCAAGTGTAAGGTTACATCACTCAACGGAAATCCGTGTATATTACGTTATGGTAATAAAACCATCCGTCTGGATCTGAAACCTGAAACAAGTAAACAAATATCATTCTGATAGATTTTGTAATGTCTGAGTTAAGCTGTACTTTCAACTTTCTGAAAGATACAGCTTAACCTGTTCATTATAGGATAACCTGGTCTGATGAAACTCACAAAATTGCTTATACATAGATGAATCGGTTTTCATTATTATTTTTTCTTGTCCTCTTTGCTTTCACAGCCGAATATTCCCGGGCTATACCAAATAAAATCTCATTTTCTCATTTATCGGTAAAAGAGGGCCTTTCCCAAAATACGGTTTTAGATATCGCTCAGGATTCTATTGGTAATATGTGGTTTGCCACTACAGACGGGGTGAACCGCTTTGATGGTTATCATTTTAAGATTTACCGGCATCGGAATTCGGATTCCCTCTCCATCGGGCATGATAATATCTATACAATCTGTAAAGACCGAAAAAACAGGATGTGGTTTGGCACGCGGAAAGGTCTTTCGTTATATAATGCGGAAAAAGATATTTTTACCAACTACCTTATCCGGGAAGGAGAAAAAGATAGTGAAGTGCGATGTATTGTAGCCATGAGCGACACGACACTTTTGATTGGAATAGACAACCGGATCAATCTCTTTGATATCCGTACAGGAACTGTTTCCGAATCAGGCTTGTCGCGTACTTTGAAAAATTTGTCTGCAACATCTTTTTTGAAAAGAAGGGATCAGCTTTACATCGGGACGATGAACGGCTTGTACAGGTATGACATAACCCGAAGAACATTGCAGGACTTGCATCCGGAGTTCGGAAAACGACGTATTCAGTCGTTGTTATTACAAAATGAAGAGACCCTTTGGGTAGGGACAGAAGGGGCAGGCCTTTATCGGATGGATCTTACAACAGATGAAATAAGACATTTCCGACACGAACCGCAGAATAAAAGATCGATTAGTTCCGATTATATCCGTTCTCTTGCTGTCGATCGGAATCAGCAGCTTTGGATCGGGACATTCAAGGAGTTGAATATATACAATGAACAGAATGACTCGTTCGATCGGATGAGCCATGATCCGTTTCAAAAAGAGAGTCTTTCTCAAAATTCTATCCGGGCATTATATAAAGATGTGCAGGGGGGAATGTGGATCGGCACCTATTATGGCGGATTGAATTATTATCATCCGTTGAAAAACAGATTTCACACGATTCGCCGTACACCATCATTCAATTCATTGAATGATAACAATATCAGTTGTATGCTGGAAGATAATTCTGGTGATTTCTGGGTAGCGGGTATGAATAATGGTCTCAATAAGCAGGATGCTGAAACCGGATTTTATCAGTCTTATGATTTGGGATTGAAAAAGACACACAATATAAAAACCCTTCATTATGATTCCCTGCGAAATATCCTTTATCTGGGTGCACATGCGGGCGGATTCAACAGCCTGAATCTGAAAACGAACAAAATCACCAATTATATTCCTGAAAACAGCGATATCAAAGACGAGAATATTTATGCGATTCTTCCGCTGGATAAAAACAATCTCTTGTTGGGTGCTCTCAACGGATGTGAAATTTTTAATCAGCAGACCGGAGAATTCGGCCGACATTCTGATTTGAAAGATTGTCGAAGAGTAACGTCCTTGTTACGAGACCGGAGTGAACAGATCTGGATCGGAATGGATCATGGAATTGCTCTGTTTCGGTTTATGGATAATGACTTTCAGCCGGAATCATCCCCGATTATAGACAAGTTAAAGGGTACGCGTGTAAATGGCCTTTATCAGGCAAACGACGGATCGCTTTGGTTTGCCACAGTTAATGGTATCTGGAATCTCAAGGAAAATCAGATTCGGCATTATACAACTGAAGAGGGATTGACAAACAATGTGATTTACGGGATTTTGGAAGATGACGCAGGGAATTTGTGGCTCAGTACCAACAATGGGATATCTGCTTTGGATCCGAATACGGGTAGGATCAGGAATTATACCGATGAAGAGGGTATCGAAAACACGCAGTTCAATATGTTTTCGTTTTACAAACGACGCTCGGGTGAGTTGTGTTTTGGCGGAGACAAAGGAATAACCTGTTTTTATGCTGATCGGATCGAAGACAATGCTCATACGCCGGCGCCGCGCATTCATGAACTGAAGCTGTTTAACAGAACCGTGCTTCCGGGAGACGAATCTGGTATTTTGGAAAAAAGCATGGAGTTTACACGCCATATTACGTTGAAGGCCTCTCAGAACGTGTTTTCGTTGGGATTCGTGGTTTCCGATTATGTTTCGGGTAAAAACAATTGTTTTTCATATACCCTGGAAGGATTTGATAAGGAATGGTATCCGGATAATGGGTACAACTTCGTTTCCTATTCCAATCTTCCGGCCGGAAATTATACCTTTAAGGTAAGAGCGGCCAACAACGATAATTATATGCATGAACAGCCGGCTGTTTTACAGATCACTATTTTGCCGGTATGGTATAAGACCCTTTGGGCTATCGTTTTATTTAGTTTGATGCTGATCTGCTCGGTGTTGTTTGTGATCCGTTATTTCTGGGTTCAGCGAATGTTGAGAAATGAAATACACCTGCAAAAGCTCGAACGGGAGAAAATCGATGAACTGAATCAGATGAAGCTGCGTTTTTTTATCAATATATCCCACGAGCTTCGTACGCCATTGTCACTCATTATCGATCCTATCCAGGATATTATCCGTTCTACGTCGGATAAGAAGATCCGGGTGCAGCTCGATTATGCAAGGAGAAATGCCATGAGGTTATTACGCCTTGTCAATCAATTGCTCGATTATCGCAAAGCGGAATTGGGCGTGCTGAACCTGAAAGTTCGCCAATGTGAAATCCATCAGGCATTAAGGGAATGTTTCGAATCGTATGAGAAACTGGCGAGAAACAAGCAAATCAATTATTCCTTTATTTCGGAAATAGAAAACACGGCTTGTATCGTCGATCTGAATTACGTGGAGTTGATCGTCAATAACTTTCTTTCAAATGCATTCAAATATACTCCGGAAGGGGGAACGATTGAGCTGAATGCCGGATTGAATGAAAATAACCTTGTCATATCGGTAAAAGATGACGGGATCGGAATCAAAGAGGAGGATCAACAATTCGTTTTCGACCGTTTTTATCAGGTCAGTCCGGAAAACAGCGGAAGCGGGATCGGGTTGTCGCTGGTGAAAAAACTGGTTGAAATACATCATGGCACGATAGATCTGAGAAGCCGTACGAATAGCGGATCAGTTTTTACCATTCACCTGCCTCAAAACGAGGAGGTATATGCGATGGATGAATGGGCCGAAGAAGACGATGAAGGATTCTTGCCGGATAAAATTATCCCGAATGAAGAGAATGAGTTTCTGTTGCTTACGGAGGAAGCCGGTAAAGGGCGACAATTAGCGGGGATGACTAAGAAGATTAAATTGCTTTTGGTAGAAGATAATGACGAAATACGTCAGTACTTACAGGACGCTTTAAATGATTATTTTGAGATTACGGCTGTAGAAAACGGAAGCAAGGCAATCGAATGCCTGCAAGACGAATTGCCGGAGGTTGTTCTGTCGGATGTGATGATGCCTGTCATGGATGGAATCAAAATGTGTAGCCGGATTAAAAACAATATACGGACATCTCATTTGCCTGTCATCCTATTGTCGGCCAAGACGGAAGAATGTTTTCAATTGGAAGCGTATAAAACAGGAGCGGATGATTATATCGCCAAGCCGTTTTCAACTCCTCTGTTGATACGCAAGATTCAGGGTCAGGTAAGAAACCGGCAACGGATCAACGATCACCTGTCGAGAAATATTCAGGTAGAACCTGCCAATTGCTCATTCTCGGTGATTGACGAAGAGTTTCTTTCGAAAGCCAAGGCATATGTGGAGAAGCAGATTGCAAATCCGGATTTCAGTACCGATGATTTTGCCCGCCAGATGCACATGAGCCGGTCTAATCTGCATTTGAAATTGAAGTCGGTAACCGGAGAATCCGCAATCGAGTTTATCCGTAAGATCCGCTTTAATAAAGCATGTCAGCTGTTGGAAGAGGGACGCTATTCGGTGGGTGAGATAAGCGGAATGGTCGGTTTCAGCTCGCAGTCTTATTTTTCGGCGACCTTTAAAAAATATCTGGGTTGTTTACCAAGTGAGTATGTGAAGCGAAAACGAATGATTCCCGGAGATTTCTAAATTATTCGCTAAATTTATTGTGGGTATTTAAGCAGTTGGTTCGTTTTAGTAGATATGATTTAAATAATTATCTACTGATGAAGACTGCGATTGTAAAACTTCTCGTAATATCTGCCGTTATGAATGGATGTGCGAAAAAAGAGTCGGGGGCGCCACTCGAAGTGCGCTGGGAAATGGGTGAAAACCTGCCGGATGGGACTTATTCGAATGCGTTTGTTCTGATCAACCGATCGGATCGGGAGTTTGTAAAAGACTGGGATATCCGCTACTCTCAATTGCCCCGGAAAATATTTCAGGAAGCGTCGGCTCCCATCGGGATAGAACAAATTACCGGTGATTATTTCAGAATGTTTCCCACGAATCATTTTCAGGGGCTGAAGCCGGGCGACTCTTTGCGTATCTCTTTCCGGGCGAATAACGGATTGATAAAGGAATCGCATGCTCCTGCTGGAATGTATCTCGTGGAGGTGACGAAAGGGGTTGAAGGTAAGCCGATACAACTTCCGGTAACGGTTGTTCCGTTTCAACGGCCGGAACAGTGGACACGACATAACGTGAAGGAAGCTCCCTATCCGGATGGTGCGTATATGTTTGCGCTCAACGAAAGAATTATTCGCGGCAAACCTGCCGAAACGGATATGATACCGGGTTTGAAGGAAGTGACGACCGGATCCGACACGGTTGTTATACCCGATGTCATTGCGATCGAAACGGCCGAAGGTTTGGCAAAAGAGGGTGAAATGCTTGGTGAAAAACTTACGACACTTTATAGAGCGAAAATTGATAATCGCTCGTCTTTTAAAATAAAATTATCTCTGCTTCCGGTTTCTGCACAGGAAATGAATCCTGAATATTATCAAATGGATATCCAAAAGGGAGAAGTTCTGATAAAAGGAGTTACGGCGCATGCGGTGTTCAACGGTACCCAGACATTTCTGAATTTGCTGAAAGGGAAGGGATTGCCATGTTCGCTCCACGACATGCGGATCGGAGATTATCCGGACCTGCTTTACCGGGGACAAATGCTCGATGTGGCGCGTAATTTCACCAAGAAAGAAAATGTGCTTCATTTGATCGATCTGCTTGCATCTTATAAAATCAATACGATTCATCTTCATCTGATCGATGATGAGGGATGGCGTCTGGAGATACCGGGACTCGAGGAACTTACTGAAGCAGGAGCGCGCCGGGGACATACGAATGATGAAAAAGCGTGCTTATATCCGGCCTACGGTAGTGGTCCTTTTGTAAATGATCCGACCTCAGCCGGATCCGGTTTTTATACCCGGGAAGATTTTAAAGAGATTCTTCGTTATGCAACGGATCGGCACATGCGGGTTATTACAGAAGTGGATATGCCGGGGCATTCGCGGGCAGCGGTGAAGGCGATGCTCGCACGATATGATAAATTTATCGCGCAGGATTCTGTAAAGGCGACCGAATACCTGCTGACCGAATTTGATGACCTGTCGGATTATCATTCTGTACAGGATTATACCGACAATGTGATCAGTGTGGCTTTGCCGTCTACTTATCGTTTTATAGAAAAGGTGATCACTGAAATTAAAAAGATGTATGCCGAAGCCGGTGCTCCGCTGGAAGAGATTCATATCGGGGGAGATGAGGTTCCGGAAGGTGCCTGGAAAGATGCTACTCTTGCTAAGGAGTTGATGAAACAGGAAAATATCACCGATGTGCATGATCTGAACGGTTATTTTTTCAATCGGGTGAATGAGATCGCCATGAAACATGGACTGAAAATAGCCGGTTGGCAAGAGCTCGCCTTTGCTTCGGGTAGTCGAACTGAACAAGGGAATGAGGCTGGTTTCGGTAACCTTTATTGCTGGAATACGATGCCCGGAAGAGGGTTGGATATGGTGCCCTATATGTTGGCTAATTCCGGTTATGATGTGATTTTGAGCAACGTAAATAACCTTTATTTTGATTTGGCCTATAACCGGCATCAGTCTGAGCCGGGACTCCATTGGGGTGGTTATGTTGATGAGGTTTCTTCGTTTAATGTGCTTCCCTATTCCATCTACAAGTCGATCCGTACAGATGAAGACGGGAATCAACGCGATCTTTCGAATGCGGATGAGGGAAAAGTTTTGCTGACTTCTGATGGAAGAAAGCACATCAAAGGGATTCAGGGTCAGCTCTGGTCTGAAAACATTCCCGATTATTCGCGTGTACAATACATGCTTTTTCCAAAATTATTCGGTTTGGCTGAACGAGCCTGGAATGCTTCGCCTGAATGGGGGGAGCAGATAGATGATAAATTGGCAGAAGCAGCTTATCTGCAGGATCTTTCGAAATATTACAACCAAATTAACGGCAGAGAGTTGCCCTATCTTTCGCAGCTGGGGGTTGACTACCATGTTGGGCAGCCCGGAATCCGTATCTTCGATAATGAGCTGACCTTCAATTCGATCGATCCGGACGCCAAAATCTATTATACGCTCGATGGTACTACACCCGGCGTAACTTCAAAACATTGGGACGGCAAACCGATTATCCTTTTCAGCGAGGCGCCGAAAGTGCGTGCGATAGCCGTGGTTAGGGGGAAGAAGAGTAAGGTTACGAGATTGTAAAGTGGTAAAGTCGTGTAATAAAAAAAAGCTTCCGTTTTAAACCAAAACGGAAGCTTTTTGCTTTTATATATGGATTTTTATCCAATTTTACTCCGGTATCACCCCCTCTTTTGCCAATAGCTCCAGCGAAAGGTCCTTCAGCTTGTATTTCTGAATCTTACCGCTGCCGGTCTGTGGGAATTCCTTTACGAAGAATACGTATTTCGGAATCTTGAATCGGGATATTTTGCCCTTGCAGAATTCTTTCACATCGCTTTCGTGCAGGTATTTACCCTCTTTCAGGATGATGAAGGCACCTACCTGTTCGCCATATTTCTTGGAAGGTACCGCTGCAACCTGAACGTCTTTGATCTCCTCCATCTTATACAGAAATTCCTCGATTTCGCGCGGGTAGATGTTCTCTCCCCCGCGAATGATCATATCCTTGATACGTCCGGTGATGCGGTAGTTTCCGCCTTCGTCCATCACGCCCAGATCGCCCGAATGCAGGTAACCGTTCTTATCGATGATTTCGGCAGTAGCCTGTGGATTCTTGTAATATCCTTTCATCAGGTTATATCCCTTGCAACACATCTCTCCCTGTTCGCCTACGGCACACTCTTCGAGCGTTTCAGGATTCAGTACTTTCACATCGATGTGCGGAAGAGAACGACCTACGGTTTGTGTTTTTACGTCGAACGAGTCGTTGGCAAAGCTCTGCGTCATTCCCGGCGATGTCTCGGTCAGGCCGTAAACACTCGTTATGTCCTTCATATTCATTTTCGCCACCACTTCTTCCATCAGCCATTGCGGACAAAGGGCTCCGGCCATGATGCCCGTGCGAAGCGACGACATATCGAACATATCGAACATCGGGTGGTGCAATTCGGCTATAAACATCGTCGGTACACCGTATAATGACGTACATTTTTCCTTATCGATCGAAGCCAGTACAACCAGTGGATCAAAGCGCTCCAGCATTACCGCGGTCGCACCGTGGGTAATCACAGCCATCATCCCCAATACGATCCCAAAGCAGTGAAACAACGGAACCGGCAAACATACTTTATCGGCTGAGGTATAATGCATCCGTTGTCCGATGCAGTAGCCGTTGTTGGTGATGTTGAAATGAGAAAGCATAACGCCTTTCGGAAAACCGGTTGTACCCGACGTGTATTGCATGTTGCATACATCGTGACAATCGAAGGTTTTGCGCAGCTCTTTCAACTCATTGTCGTTTTTCGTCGATCCCAGCAGCATCAGTTCGGCCGTGTTGTACATACCGCGTTTTTTTTCCTGTCCGATATAAACTACGTTTTTCAGACTCGGAAATTCCTTGCTGTCGATATAGCCGCGTGCCTGACTTTTCAGTTCGGGTAAGAGCAGATTCGTCATGGCCGGATAGTCGCTTTCAAACGTGCCGTTGGTAATACAAAGCGTATGGATATCGGCATGCCGTATCAGGTATTCGAGTTCGTGCTGCTTGTAATTGGTGTTTACCGTAACCAGTACCGCTCCGATTTTTGCGGTAGCGAAAAGGAACGTGTTCCAGTCGGGTACGTTCGTAGCCCAGATTCCCACATGGGAACCGGGTTTTACGCCGATGGCCAGTAATCCTTTGGCGAGCTGGTTTACCCGTTCGTTGAATTGTTTGTATGTAAACCGCAGATTGCGGTCGGCATATACGATAAAGTCGTGATCCGGTTGTTTTTCGGCCCAGTGTTCGAGCCAGTCGCCGAGCGTCTTTTCAAATAATTGCATAATACGGAAGAATAAAGTTTATACCGGAGTGTAAATCACCGCCAGCACCCGGGCTTCGCAGTTGTCTTTCGAACTTAACAAGTGGGGGACAATCGAGTCGTAATAGATACTGTCGCCTTGCGCCAGCTGATAAGTTTCCTCGCCATAGGTTATTTCGACATTTCCCTCAAGAACCAGGATGAATTCCTCACCTTCGTGAGAAGAGAGAACGAAGTCTACGTCCGATTTTGGCGCAACCTGAATCATGAACGGTTCCATGTGTCTTCCCGCTTTATTATTGGAGAGCGAGTGGTAGTTCATGTGCTTGCGCGATGCACAGTTGTTATTTGAAAAGCTGATTGCTTCGTTGGTATGGTTATTGCGGCAAACAACAGGTCCGTTGTCTTCCTGATCATCAAGGAAAGTGCCCAGTCGGACACCGAAAGCACGTGCTACTT
Organism: Bacteroidales bacterium; assembly: GCA_051646395.1. GTDB lineage: Bacteria > Bacteroidota > Bacteroidia > Bacteroidales > JAUNSR01 > JAUNSR01. The sequence continues at coordinate 33 of JBOFCW010000295.1, read as the reverse complement.
TGATCAACGGAGCCAATGATGGTATTTCGGTTT
>JBOFCW010000230.1:0-2155 GCA_051646395.1 Bacteroidales bacterium | reverse complement strand
TAACGATATTGGGTCTTTTATAAACTATTTACTCCGTTTCCAAAAGTCGAGACGACCTCATTAATATAATTCCTTAGTTGCTAAATCAACCAGAAAGTCGCTGACCTTCTGAATAAAATCCTGAACATAGGCTTTCCCTTTTTCAGCCGATGACAGGCTCGGATCACCTATACCTGTATCACGCGAAGCCTTGTTCCAGATCCGCGGAGTCCATGCTACTCCTTCATTTAGTCCATCAATGGCAAAAGGACGACCTTTGCCATTGCCGGCTTTATTCAGATCAACCTTTCCAGGAAAATAATGCATCATAACCGATGTTTCTAATTCACCGGCATGATCATCGGGATTTTCAAAATATGTTTTCATAGGTAGAACCGAAAACCAATTGATAATAACAATCAGAAACTCGGGGTATTCTACAGAAAGGTCTCTGACAAGCGATTGAAAACTATTCCCCCCATGTCCGTTTACAATAACAAGCTTACGCATTCCCTGACTATAAAGTGAGCGAACCACATCGCGCAAAATATACTTCTGCGTTTCGGTTGTTATATGTATACAAAACGGCTCTTCGCGTTGTCCCGGATTCTGAGACCCGAAAGGAATGGAAGGAAGCACCATCACACGAATATCTTTTTTTCCTGCAGCCTTTGCTGCATCAATTGAAACACTGCGGGCCAAAAGGAAATCAGTACCGTAAGGAAGGTGATAATTGTGAGGCTCTGTGGCTCCCCAGGGCAAAATCGCAATGTCATATTTCTCATGCTTTAGTTCATTAAAACATGCATGGTTCAAATCATTTTCAATCATATATAATCAGATTTAAAGAATAGATATTTCGTCAACAAAAAGAAATGCCGGTTTCCCTTTTGCCGGATGCCAGTCGGGAATTTGCTTCAAGCTTTGCAGCTCTACACGCACAAAACGTGTCTGAACCGGCTCAAAAGTAACCAAATAACGCTCAATATCAAACACATCGGATTCTGCATTGATTAATTTCTCCTCTTTCACGGTTTTAAAATCCGTACCATCATCTGAAACAGCAATTCGGATAGAAACAGGTCTGAATACCCAGTCGGCAGTTGCAACCAGAGCGCCGATAGCAATTTCACCTACCTCCATAGACTTTGTCAGATCTATTGTTGCGGAAAGATCTTCATTATTATAACCTAACCAATATCCCGAACGGTAGTTCTTTTCACCGCAAAGTCCGTCATTTAAAATTGAAGCCCCCTCAAACGTGTAATCGTGGTACGATTTGGTGTTTAATTTAACAGGCTTCAATGTTGCTTTATTAAACGAATAATCCTGCTTCAATGTTTTGGTCTGTTTTCCGTCACGATAAACACAAGCCCGTATCTGCATGGATCTATCCACCGGAATAGCGCTTTTATATAATGTACTGTTTTCAGTAGGCTCCGAACCATCAAGTGTGTAATAAATCCTGGCAGCCCCAAGAGAGGACAATTCCAGCGATTGAGTATTATTAACTGTATCGCGTAAAAGCTTTTTACGAACATCAAAGATATGCTTCCCATAATTATAAGATTCATCGTCGTAACGATCAGTCAATGATGCCAGTCTGTCTAAGAATGAATCCAGGTCTTTAGGTGAATTACTCCATGCAGTCTCTGAAACTGCGGCAAGCCTTGGTAACAGCATATACTCAGCCTGATTAAAGTTTTTGACATATTCAGTCCAGAGATTAGCCTGAATTCCAAGAATCATGGACTGCAAAGACTGAGGTACAGAATCTTCAACCGGCTGATAATTATAAACCTGTTCTATTGTCGAACAACCACCAATAGCCAATGGTTCGCCATCAATATCCTCAGATTGATAATAATCCAGATAATAATACCGGTTCGGACAAAGAATGGCTTTATTACCCAGTTTTGCAGCTTCAAACGCATAGTCACTCCCGCGCCAGGCCATTAGTGTTGCATTAGGAGAAATGCCTCCTTCAAGGATTTCATCCCAACCGACAAGTGAACGTCCGCGCTCATTCAGATATTTTTCAACTGACTGAGTAATGAAACTTTGCAGTTTTTGTTCTGCCGTATGAACCGAATCATCTTTTAATCCAAGTTGTCTGATCTTTGACTGACACTTAGGGCAATCTTCCCATTTATCTTTCGGACACTCATCTCCTCCC
>JBOFCW010000203.1:0-5777 GCA_051646395.1 Bacteroidales bacterium | reverse complement strand
ACCATGCGTAAGATTCCGCACAACGTGTTGAATGCGAAACTTCACCAGCGTGAGGCGGATATCGTAGCATTGGCCGGACAGGCAAGTACGGTGACTATCGCTACCAACATGGCGGGTCGTGGTACCGACATCAAACTTTCCGATTCGGTGAAAGCCGCGGGCGGTTTGGCCATCATCGGTACGGAGCGCCATGAGTCGCGTCGTGTAGACCGCCAGTTGCGTGGTCGTGCCGGACGTCAGGGTGACCCGGGTTCTTCTGTTTTCTATGTATCGCTCGAAGATGATTTGATGCGTCTGTTCTCTTCAGACCGTATTATCAAGGTGATGGACCGCATGGGATTCGAAGAGGGAGAGATGATCGAGCACAACATGATTTCGAAATCGATCGAGCGTGCGCAGAAAAAAGTAGAAGAAAACAACTTTGGTATCCGTAAGCGTTTGCTTGAATACGATGACGTAATGAATGCGCAGCGCGAGGTGATTTATACCAAACGCAAACATGCCCTGATGGGTGAGCGTATCGGTGTGGATATCATGAACATGATGTTTGATGCGGCGACAACTATCGTAGAGGAGAATGCCGAAGTGTCTGATTACGAAGGTATGAAAATGGATGTATTCAAAGTATTCGCCATCGAAATGCCTTTTGCCGAAGAGGAAATTAAATCGTTGAAAGCTGATAAACAGGTGGATATGATTTACGAAGCGGCGATGGATGCTTTCAAACGCAAAAACGAACGCCTGGCTGAGGTTGCCAATCCGGTTATCCAGCAGGTATTCGAACATCAGGGGGGTATGTATGAGAACATCATGATTCCGATCACTGACGGAAAACGCATGTATAACATTTCATGCAACCTGAAGGAAGCTGCTGATTCGAATTCGAAATCGGTAATCAAAGCGTTCCAGAAATCAATCTTGCTACATACGATCGATGAGGCTTGGAAAGAGCACTTGCGTGATCTGGATCAGTTGCGTCAATCGGTTCAGAATGCCAGCTACGAACAGAAAGATCCGTTGTTGATCTACAAACTGGAGTCGTTCGGATTGTTTAAAACAATGATCGACAGCATCAATCGTAAAACGGTTAAGGTGTTGATGCGTGGGCAGATTCCGGTTCGTGAAGCGGAAGAAGTGAAACAGGCCGCACCCGAAGAGCATCAGGATTACAGCAAGATGAAAACTGAAAAGGATGAGATTGCCGGAACCGGTGCGAATGCCGCTCAGGAAAAAGAACCACAGAAACAGCAGCCGGTACAGGCCGCTCCTCACGTAGGACGCAATGAACCGTGTCCTTGCGGAAGTGGTAAGAAGTTTAAGAACTGTCACGGACAGAATTAATATCAGACAAGCTATCCGGTTTTCCGGATAGCTTGTTTTGTTATGGATAAAAATATTTTAATTACATACGGATGAAGTCGTTTATAGAACTTGAGAAAGTACTTTTTTTCGCCTATCATGGCGTGATGCCACAGGAAAAACTGGTAGGAAATACCTTTGAAGTGAATCTGCGTGTGAAAACCGATTTTTCGCAGGCTTTGAATGAGGATCTTCTGGACAATACGATCAGTTATGCGGATATGTATGAGGTTATTAAAAAGGAAATGATGATTCCTTCGGATCTGATCGAGCACGTGGCCGGACGTATCCTCAGGGCTTTGATCGCGACCTGGCCGCAGATTGAAGGCGTTGAGCTGAAGGTGTCAAAGCTGAATCCTCCTATCATCGGCGACGTGGCCAAAGCTTCGGTTGTCCTTGAATGGTCCAAATGATTCATTTGTTCTGAAAATCAGTAAATTTTTATACTTTTGCAAAATAATTAAAGTGTTAGTTGAAACCGGAGCATTTTTGTTGCAATATCAGTCTCTTGACTGGAGATGTTTCCGCTTGAATCGATAACCCTCTGAGGTTGTGTAATTGGTGTATTTGATTTTGCTCTTATAAAATAAATAATTACAAATGAGAAAATTTACTTTCATCACATTGCTGGTTTGTATGGTTACAGGCCTTACTGCACAAAACGTACAATTACATTATGATTTCGGCCGTAGTCTTTACGGAAATGAAATGGAAGGACGTCCGAAAGTAACCACTACGGTTGAAATGTTTCGTCCCGACAACTGGGGTAGTACCTTCTTTTTCGTGGATATGGACTACACTAAAAGTGGCGTGGCTTTGGCTTATTGGGAGATTGCCCGTGATTTGAAATTCTGGAATGGACCTTTTTCGGCACATTTCGAATATAACGGAGGATTGACCAATGTGGCTTCCTTGAGCAACTGCTACCTGGCCGGTCCGACCTATACCTTCAATACCGCTGATTATTCGAAAGGATTTTCATTGAGCGCGATGTACAAATTTATTCAGCACAGTACTTTCTTTCACGGGGATCGTAATAACTTCCAGCTGACAGGAACATGGTATGTTCACTTTGCGGACGGAAAATGTTCATTTACCGGATTCGCAGACTGGTGGAGAGAGGAAAACCTGCACGGGGATTTCATTTTCATGACAGAACCTCAGTTTTGGGTAAATCTGAATAAGTTTAAAAAGATTAACGAAAAATTCAATCTTAGTGTGGGTACAGAACTTGAATTGACCTACAATTTCGGAGGACGTAACGGCTTTTACGCGGTTCCGACTCTTGCAATGAAATGGTCTTTCTGATTTTTTGAAACCCTTGTAAAATAAGCGCTTTCCCGGATTCTTTTTGCCGGGAAAGCGCTTTTTCGTTTCAGCTACATTATTTCCACATTAGTAAGTTTATTTAAACAGGATGTGAAAAACCTTTTGGTGAAAAAGACTGTTTTATAGTCGTATTAATCAAAAATCTACTGATATGGAAGTAAATATTGGTGAACCTAAAGAATTGATGCAGTTGAGCGTTACGATGCTTAATAAACTGCTGGCAGATGAGTTTGTGCTATTGGCCAAATCATGGAATTTCCACTGGAACGTAGTGGGTCCTTCTTTCGGATCTTATCATGCGTTTCTCGAATCGATTTATAACGAAGCAATCGGTAAGATCGACGATATAGCCGAACGTATCCGCGCCTTAGGTGGCCGTCCGTTGGGATCGCTTAAATCTTATAGCGAATATACCCGGTTGAATGAATACTGCTATGATGAACCCCTGCCAGACGGATTGGGAATGTTCAAAATATTGCTGGAAGATTATGAAACAATCATACGCGAGGTTCGCGAAGACCTCAAAGTGCTTGAAAGCCAGGAAGTGATGGATGAGGGCACGATGAGTTATCTGCAAGATTTCATACTTAGCATGGGCAAGACATGCTGGATGATCAGAGCACACTTAAGCTAATCATTATCAAAGCAGGAAACGGTCTGGAGGAAATTCTTTCAGGCCGTTTTTATTTTCTGTCATCCGGTTGTTTTTGTGGAAGCAATCCACAAAAGTGTAGAATTATTCCACAGGTTCAGCTGTTTTATTGGAATTTGTTGTGATTTTATTTGGTTGTAAATCAGTTGAATGCGTTGATTGTTTTGCCGGTATGTCTTTCGGCATGGTTCTTGGTATTAGATGCGGAAACCAAATGATAAATAGTTAATCTAAATCATTGCATTTAATTATGAGAATTAATTTTACACTTTGTCTCCTGTGTCTGGCATTCGCAGGCTTTCCAGTCTTTTCTCAGCAGCTGGCTGATCTGACTGGAAAAATAACTGATGCAGATTCCGGAGAACCGTTGATCGGAGTTACGATAACCATAAAAGGAACCACGCGCGGCGTGGTATCCGATCTCGATGGTAACTACCGTATCGGTAGAAAGCCGGAAGATAAATCGATCGTTTTTTCCTATATCGGGATGCAAACGAAAGAGCTGAAGCTGCCTTCGGGAGATGAGCTTAACGTAACGCTTTCGTCCGAATCGAAATCGCTGGACGAGGTGGTCGTTACCGGCTACGGAAACTTTTCCAAATCATCGTTTACCGGATCTGCCAATACGCTCCGGGCGGATGTTGTGAAGGATGTTCCGGTGATGTCGGTAGAACAGAAACTGCAGGGGATGACCTCCGGAGTGTCTATTTCCGGAAGTTCGGGACAGCCCGGAGCGAACCAGAGTATCCGTATCCGTGGGATGGGTTCGTTTAATGCTTCTAAAGAACCGTTGTTTGTAATCGACGGCGTACCCGTATCGTCGGGAAGTCTGGGCAGCGGCAGCAGTGCCGACGCATCTTATATGAACAATGCCAAGACCAACATTATGAGTACCCTGAATCCGTCGGATATCGAGAATATCACGGTGATCAAAGATGCCGCAGCCGCTTCGCTATACGGTTCGCGCGCTGCCAACGGCGTGATTCTCATCACGACCAAACAAGGGAAAAGCGGACGGGCGAAAGTGACCTTCCGTGCGGCAGCCGGTTTTTCCGACTTCGCAACCGATTTCCGTCCGACGCTGAACGGCGAACAGCGTCGTGAAATGATTTACGAAGGATTATACAACAAGGCTCTCGACGGCGGACTCGATTCGCCACAAGCGTATGCCGACGCGAATATCGACCTTTACGCCTCCCGTCCCGAAAACGGCTATACCGACTGGCGGAAAGAGTTATTCCGCAACGGTTCGCACCAGAATTACGAGGCATCTGTATCGGGAGGAAACGATCGTACGACATTCTATACCTCGCTGGGATATAACCGGCAGGAGGGACTGGTTGCCAATTCCGCCCTCGACCGTTATTCCGCGCGTCTGAACATGACGCAGAAGGTAGGAAAGCGAGCCGAAGTGGGTGCGAACATGATGTTCAGCCAGCTTAACCAGGAGCTGAACGAAGAACGTGGTTCGGCCATCAACCCTTATCTGTGTGCGGCAGTAACGATGACGCCGTCGATGATTGTCCGCGATTCGGAAGGCAACTATACCGGCGTAGAGCCGGGATCGAATCAGAACCCCGTGCGCGATATCGAACTCGATTATAACCGCAGCCGGCTGACACGTATGTTCTCCACCGGATATGCTTCGGTAGAACTGCTGAAAGGGTTGAAGCTGAAAGAAACATTGAGCTATGACTATACGATACAAAAAGACGCCCGTTACCTGAATCCCTTCAGTGGAGCCGGCGTGAAAAGCGGAAGTGAGGCGCAGACATCGAAAGGTTTCGTCGAATACGGGAAACTAATCTCATCCACTTCGCTGAACTACGTAAAGACTTTTGGAAAGAAGCATCACCTGGATGTGCTCGCTGCGTATGAAACGGAAAACTACCAGACGGATAAGGCGATGGGCGAAAAATCGAAGCTGCCGTCGGGTATACTGACCGAGCCCGACAATGCGGCCGTGCTCAACAGTTTCGTTTCGTCGACGCAGGCTTATCGCATGATCTCTTATCTGTCGCGTCTGAATTACGATTACGACAACCGTTATTACCTGGCCGGAAGTTTCCGCCGTGACGGAAGTTCGCGACTGGCGCCCGAAAACCGCTGGGGGAATTTCTGGTCGGTATCGGGTATGTGGCACCTGAGCCGCGAGGCCTTTATGCAGTCGTTGTCGCCAGTTCTTTCCGATATCAAACTTCGCGCTTCATACGGGGTGAACGGGAACCAGCCGGGGGCGCTCTACGGTTACATGGGACTCTACAGCTTCGGCGAAAACTACATGGGGATGGCCGGATCGTACGAATCCACCCAAGCGAATCCGAATCTGAAATGGGAAAAAAACTACAACATGAATATCGGTCTGGATCTTTCGTTCATCGAACGGATTTTCGTTAGCCTCGAATATTACAATCGCGACACCAAAGACCTGCTTTAT
>JBOFCW010000167.1:0-4137 GCA_051646395.1 Bacteroidales bacterium | reverse complement strand
AAACATCTTATCGAATTCGGCGTGAAGTTTATCATATTCGCGAGTAATTCTTTTATTGGATTTGCAGAATTCGAATACGTCGGCGAATTTTTTATCTTTAACCAACCGGAGCACTTGTTTCCGGTAGTCATTCATGCTTTCAATATAATCTGGCCGCATCTGAAGAAAGGAACAAATATATTCTTCTTTCAGAGAGTTATTTTCAAGAAGTCTGTTATTAAATACATTAAGTTTATCATTGAGCACAACCTGCTCTTCATGACACACCTGCAGTTTATTTTTGGTCACTGAAAGCTTTTTCATCTGTAACACAAGAAAAAAACCTGCCAAAAAAAGGCCAAGAGATAATAAGCCAATGATAAATAAATAATGATACAGACGATCATAGGTTTCTTGCATCTGAGTCTCATACGAACGCGTAATCATAGCCAAAAGCTCAGCAGAACGAGATTTATGCCTCACAGAATTACTTCTTGATGCATCACTATGAACTATCTGCACATATTTATATGCCCGGTTGATTTGACCATACTCAAACATTAGCCGGGCAAGATCAAAAGTCGCTCCTCCATTCTTTATGCAATTCCGATGCTCATATATCGAAGCTTGAACCAAATAGAAAATTTCTTTAAAAAACTCGTTATCATCACGAGCCAATTTCGCTTTCCATTGAAAGGCAACAGAATAAATCCGCCGGTCATTCCCAAAATCATTGAGAATATCATCTATCAGACTCCTTATCTTATCAAGATCATTTTTGCATTCATAATAATAATACTGGATATCCGCGGTCATATTCCTAATATCTGATCCGTATACAGACAATGTATCTTCGATATTCATAAATTTATCAAGATATTTCTGCTTGTTTACAGGGGTTTCTCCTATCAAATACAAGTAATAGTTCAGCCTTGCTTCTGTACTTATGAATAAATTTTTTTCGTAATCCGGTAATGTTCGTTTATCCATATTTTCCAACATAGATTCCACTTCCCAATAAATACCATTAGAAATATACAGATTACATAAAAAAAGATTGTATTTCACAAATGCTGTTTTGTCTGCACAGCCCTTTAACAACGCTATATTACTGTTCAAATAATAAAAAGCAGAATCATAGATGTAGTAATTATATTCGCCATAAAGTTTTTCATTAAGTAGTATTTTATTGTGAAGATTCTTTTCTTTCTCAAGACTGGATTTTAAAAAACCGATTCTTTTACCTTTTTCAACTTCGTATTTTTTTACATTTGCAATCTCATAATCTAATTGTCGAAAATGAGAATCAACGATCAAGGCACGCGGATCTGTTTCACGATCTGCGCCGTAAAGTGATAAATAAATTAAGCAAAAGAAGAAAATAAAATACTTACTAATCATAATTATTGGCAATTTTGTCCTGTACCTTTAATTAAAGATATAATTCTTAACTCTTCAACCAACTTTATCCTTATCAACAAAACTTAAACACTTATAGCCTCCACGAATCAATACCAAGACCTGATCATCTGTCAAATTGCATTTTTGAGCGATATCTTCCACCTCGTAATTAAGCATATACATACAGAAAACCGTTTTCATTTTTTCATCCATTCCGGCAATCATTTTTGTTGTTCCGGAAATACATCTTTTTCTAATTGCTTGTTTCGGGAGGGAGTTATCCTTTACAATCAACGAATAAATACAAAAACAAAATTTAGTATGCAAATGGGAAGCAGAACCCTTCCTGCCCATTATTTTTATTAATTGAAAATAACCGGAATGGACCAACATCAGACAATATTCTTTGATCTCATAAAAATAAACAGGTTTTAATTGCTTAGGCATTCCTCTGCCCCTCCGGTCGAAGTAGATCTCTTTAATCATCATTCAACTGTTTTAAATCTGATTTTCTACCTTAAAAGAGAAAATCATTTTTATCTAAATTCATATCCCTAACGTCAGACCTATTTTAATCTGATAACTTCTGAAGAAGTAACAAATATCTTAGTCTTTCAACAAAAGAAAAATGTCATATAAAGCGAATATAAATCATTTATAACAGCCAAAAAACACAAAACACTTAATAAACAGCACCTTAAATATATCACAACTAATAATCAATATAAAACGAAAGACTATTAATATAAACTGATGATAAAGGAATAAAGTTTGGCAAACCCATCTTTGAATGAACGCGTATAAGTTGCTTTTAATTTTTTTTACAAAAAAACACAAACCATATTTGTTAGTTTTGTAATATTTAAAATTCTAATTGTTGCCTTAAATCATGAGTTTCACATTTCGTAACTTTATATTTACGTCTGCATTTTCCGGATTATTTTTCGGCGTTCAAGCGAAGACAACACCTCATGTCGTAGCGAAACCACCAAGCGACGCTTATATCGGACTGAGTAAAATGCCCGATGGAGAAATCCGTCATTATAACTACGGCGAGCAGGCGGAACCGGGATGTTTTTATCTTTCAAGCAAAGACAATGGTATGTCGTGGACAAAAATCAGCTATCCGGATACGATCCATTATGCTGACGTTTGCAATCCGCAAACACGAACCATGCTCCGGCTTTTCAACCATGGCGATGGCGTCTGGTGTATACGTTATCCTGAAAATCAAAACGGCACGTCCGACGTATTCAAAATTTCCGATAATGCGCTGATCATGCTCAAACCACCGGTATTCATAAGGGGAGGCAAACGCGCCCTGGTTTGTACGCATTATGCCGGTCCCGACAAAGCAGCCAACAACGGGGCAAGGGTACTGATATCGGATGATGACGGTCTTACTTGGCGCGAATCGGAAAAGGTCAACGTTCCTCCCCATAAAAAAGAAGCATTTCACCAAGGCATACGCTGGAACCACGATGCGGTGGAACCGACGGTTATCGAACTGGCCGACGGACGCATCCTGATGGTAATGCGCACAGCACAAGACCGGCATTATCAATCTTATTCATACGATGGAGGAGAAACATGGACAACTCCGGTACCTTCCTCTTTTTACGGCACAATCACCATGCCGGCTTTTACGCGTTTAAAAGATGGCAGATTGCTCTTTACATGGAATAATACAACGCCACTCCCCGAACTTCCGACAGCGAACGGTGTCTGGGACGATGTATTCACCAACAGGAACGCACTGCATGCTGCAATCTCGGAAGATGACGGCAAAACCTGGATCGGATGCAGAGAGCTATATTTGGATGAAAGAAGAAACGCTGCTGATTTTGGCGAAACTCCGGGCATGGATAAAAGCGTCCACCAATCACAGGCCATAGAGACGGATAACGGCATGATCGTTATGGCGATAGGTCAACACGATCTTCACCGCAAAATCATCCGGTTCGATCCGGAATGGCTGTACGAAAAGGACAGAACATCCGACTTCTCAAACGGAACAGACGACTGGAGTACCTTTCAATATTATAAAGGAATAAAAGGTCATTGCGGTTACAACCGGAAAGCGGGAGGACGATTTGTTTATCCGCAATCGCTGAATGGGAAACGGGCATTAAATCTGCATCATGTGCCGAATGACTCGCTGGTATATTCGGGAGAAGGGGCCGTTTGGAATTTCCCGGCCATGATGAAAGGCGAATTCACTACAAGCATACGGATTCCGAAAAATTCAAGAGGCGGAAAGCTGCTGTTGAGCGACCGTTGGTTTAATCCGTCTGACACAACGGCTACCTGGTTTTGCTCGTATTCGCTGGAACTGAACAACAGGCTGAAGGGGCTTGAGGATGATCGTTTCCATTCACTCCGGATTGTCTGGGATCTGACTAAATCTAAATCGGAGGCAGACGTATTTATCGGCAACGACAAGACGCCTGTATGTTCGATTCCGCTACGCAACGAAGTGACGCACGGAATTTCGTACGTCCACTTCATGGCATCAGAATATCCTGACCCGATCGGGATTGACATCGCGCGGGTTCACGCAGAATCGATACGATAAGGAACTTTCATTTATATATAATTTCATTTATAACATTAATGTATAAATGCGCCATCTATATACATTCTGATGGATATCTCAACTTTAGGTGAGTTATGGCGATTTCATCTGTATATAATTTATTTTTTTTCATTAAAGTCAGATGCGCCATTTATATACCTTATGTTGGGTATCTCAACTTT
>JBOFCW010000149.1:0-2659 GCA_051646395.1 Bacteroidales bacterium | reverse complement strand
TTAAAGTGTTCATAAATAAAAAGCTGTTTTCCTTTTTTCTGGAAAACAGCTTTTTGTTGTGATTATTAATTATTTAGCCGCAACGAGACGTTCCGCATGAAGTACAGATCAAACATCCTTCTTGATAAATAAGCGTTTCCTGACCACAATTAGGGCAGGTTTGTCCATTGGCTTTTGTTCCATTGGGTAGGTATTTTTTCAAAGCACGCTCAACTCCGTTTTTCCAGGTGTTGATCGATTCGCTATCGAGTTCGAGTCCGGAAATAAGTTTCAAGACCTGGTCCATAGGCATGCGGTAACGTAATACGCCCGAAATCAATTTAGCATAATTCCAGTATTCCGGATTAAACTTATCCGATAAACCTTCGATTGTAGTCTTGTATCCGCGTTTATTTGCATACTGGAAATCGTAACGTTTGTTACCTTCAGCATCAACAGCTTTGATGATTTTTCCTTTTGTGACATTTTTGGGTAATAAAATACCATCTTCATCATCAGCAAGACCCGTGAAAATTTCATAAGGCATGCCATCTTTTAAACCGATAAAGGCGATCCATTTTTCGCGGTTGTTTTGGAATTTTACCACGTCTGCATCAAGTTCGATCGGACGCTTTATGGTGATGGGTGGTAACTCGGGTTTCTTTTCTTCTTTTTTGGTTGAAATCAATACCCCCGAACGAGATCCGTCGCGGTAAACAGTACATCCCTTGCATCCGCTTTTCCATGCCTCAACATATAGTTGGTTTACGAGCTCTTCAGATACATCGTTCGGAAGATTAATCGTCACGCTGATTGAATGATCGACCCATTTCTGGATACGCCCCTGCATACGCACTTTTTGCAACCAGTCTACGTCGTTCGATGTTGCTTTGAAATAAGGTGAACGGGCAATCAGACTATCAAGCTCTTCCTGGGAATAGTGATCCTGAAGCGAAATGTTATTTGCTTTCATCCAGGTGATGAATTTGTGGTGGAAGACAACATATTCTTCGAAAGCATCACCTACTTCGTCGACAAAATCAATGCGAACTTGAGGATCGTTCGGATTTACTTTTCTGCGTCTTTTATACACCGGCATGAAAACCGGCTCAATACCAGAAGTGGTTTGAGTCATCAGGCTGGTTGTACCAGTTGGAGCAATGGTCAGACACGCGATATTGCGTCGGCCATATTTTTTCATCTCGCTGATTAATTCCGGATCGGCTTCTTTCAAGCGGAGAATGAAAGGATTATTTTCTTCTCTTTTGGCATCGAATATCTCGAATGCCCCACGGTCTTTAGCCAGTTCGACAGAGGAGCGATAAGCTGCAAGAGCAAGGGTCTTGTGGACTTTTTCGGAAAATTCTGTTGCTTCTTCCGTACCATATCTTAATCCCATCGCCGCAATCATATCACCTTCTGCGGTTGTACCTACTCCGGTACGGCGTCCTTGAAGTGTACGTTTTCTTATTTTATCCCATAGATGGATTTCTGTGCTTTTTACTTCGGCCGATTCGGGATCTGCTTTGATCTTATCCAATATTTTGTCGATCTTTTCCATTTCAAGATCGATGATGTCGTCCATTATACGTTGGGCGATAGCAACATGTTTTTTGAAAAGTCCAAAGTCAAAAGAAGCATCTTTTGTAAAAGGATTGTTGACATAGGAATAGAGGTTGATCGCTAACAGACGACAACTATCATAAGGGCACAAAGGTATCTCTCCGCATGGGTTTGTAGAAACTGTGTGAAAGCCCAGGTCGGCGTAGCAATCTGGTACCGATTCCCGAAGGATAGTATCCCAGAATAGTACTCCGGGTTCAGCAGACTTCCATGCATTGTGAACGATTTTTTGCCACAGATTTTTTGCCTCAATCTCTTTTGTAAATATTGGGTTTTCTGAATCTATCGGAAATGCCTGGGTATATTTTTTATTCTGAGTGGCAGCCTGCATAAACTCGTCGTCAAGTTTTACCGAGACATTAGCTCCGGTTACTTTTCCTTCAGCCATTTTTGCATCGATAAAAGATTCTGAATCAGGATGTTTTATCGACACGGATAGCATTAGGGCACCTCTTCGTCCATCTTGAGCCACCTCCCGGGTCGAATTGGAATAGCGTTCCATGAAAGGAACGAGGCCTGTTGACGTGAGAGCTGAATTTTTTACCGGGGATCCTGCGGGGCGGATATGTGAAAGATCGTGTCCGACGCCTCCGCGGCGTTTCATCAGTTGCACCTGCTCTTCGTCGATTCGGATGATTCCACCGTATGAATCGGCTTTGCCATCGAGGCCGATAACAAAACAGTTTGAGAGAGACGCAATCTGGAAATTGTTTCCTATTCCGGTCATCGGACTTCCCTGAGGGACGATATATTTGAAGTGATCGACCAGATTGAAAAGCTCTGCTTTACTAAGCGGATTCGGGTAATTTTGTTCGATGCGAGCCAGTTCTGATGCAATTCGATCATGCATCATTGCTGGTGAATTTTCGTAAATATTACCAAAAGAATCTTTTAATGCGTATTTGTTAACCCATACGCGAGCTGCGAGTTCATCTCCTTCGAAATAATTAAGCGACTCCTCGAATGCTTCGTTGTAACTAAATGTTTTCGGTTCCACTATGAATTTTTTTGATAAATTGTTACTGTTATTTCTATGGAATTGATATAAGATTAGACT
>JBOFCW010000070.1:0-6466 GCA_051646395.1 Bacteroidales bacterium | reverse complement strand
ATATATGGTCGTTCACATTTATAAGAAGCCAGCTTTGTCAGGTCATTGATCGTCCCCGCACCCACCGCAACCGGAATCGCATCGTGGTATTCAAGAAAATCGACCAATTGATCCACATAACCGTAAGCGGCGTAAAGATCCGGATCGTCATAAATAAAAGGCGGATGATGTGCTATCCCGTTTTCGATCAGGATTTCTGCCACACGCTGCCCGGCAATCTTCCAGGTAGTACGATCAGCAACCACAACTCCTTTTTTCCCCGGGAATTGCTCTTTAAACAATTTCCCTATCTCATTAAGCACGCCTTTACCTAAAATCAATGCTTTGGTTTCATTGGCGGCTTTTAAAGCGTTTTCCACTTGGTTCATATCGTATAAGATTTAGTTTTTTTTCATTACAGACCAGATCTCAGTAGGAATGTCCGATTCAATAACATCCGGACGCAGACTGATTTCCTTTGCATAAGCCTCTTTACGTTTCTGCTTATCGGTATACTTATCGTGTGTCGGTGAATAAGACACCATACAACGCACACCGTGAGAGCGTAATTTATCATACAGACCCTGATTTTCAGGCTTCAGTGTAGGCCCAACATAAGCCATCATATTCTTCCATGGCACACCCGCTCTCGACATATCATTATATTCCGCCCAGTTACGCACAAAAGCAGACATCATGATGTTCGGGAAATGCTCATAATAATAACGGGCTTCCTGTCCGCTATGCACGGTAACCATCACCCATTGTTCTGCTTTGTGTTTTTTAATCAGATCAACGATCATCCACAATGGCACATCTTTTTTATCCAGATTCAGAATGGTCTTCCCCTTCGCCCATATGATCGCTTCCTCAAGAGTCGGAATTCGCTCGTCGGTCGGGTTTCCATCGTAGTCTCTCAAACGAATCTTATCCAGATCGGCAAACGTGAACGTATTCAGATTCCCTTTTCCCGTAGTGGTACGGTCGAGAGATTTATCATGCATCAACACAATCACGCTGTCTTTCGTCAGACGTGGATCAATCTCGAAAATTGCAGGCAAATGGCGCAATACGTTTTCGAATCCTGAGATGGAGTTCTCCGGAAAACCCGGTTCTCTGCCACCACGGTGACCGCTCACGATGATCTCTCCGTTCTTATCATAAGCAAAATATTGCTGTAGTTGTTTCGTATTCTTAAATGATACCGTATTCAAATCAGACTGAGCAAACAAAGGGAATGATCCCGCTCCAAACATTAGCGCGATGGCCAGATTCTTTAATGTAAGCATGTGTATACAGGTTTTAAGATGAATGAATTCTTTTTATTTTTTATAATGCGGAGCATAATTCACTCCGAAATAACGCCAGCGGTCGAATTGTGTCTGCATACGGTTCAGGAAATCCGGCCAGTTCTTCTTCGACTGCTCGCTCCATGCGATTTCGGCAACAGCTGCCGCACGCGGGAAAGTCATATATTCTACATAATCAGCCGTACGCATGTACTCGGTCCATACATTGGCCTGGACGCCGATAATGTTTTTTGCTTCGCTTGCTGTCAGCTCTGCCGGAATCGGATTGTAGCTGTAAGTCCATTCCAACGAAGCGATGCGTCCGTTCGCCATCGGCTCGTAATCGGGATTAGCCTGATAGTGATCCAGATAAACATACGTATTCGGAGTCATGATAACCGGATGTCCCGATTTCGCTGCTGTGATTCCTCCGGCAACACCGCGCCATGACATCAGACTGGCATTCGGAGCGATCCCTCCTTCAAGGATCTCATCCCATCCGATCAGTTTCTTGCCATTTTGATTCAGAAAGTTCTCCACACGACGAATCACATAACTCTGCAATTCCTTTTCGTCGGCAAGATTTTCCTTTTTGATTTTCTCCTGACATTTTGGACATTTCTTCCAACGTGTTTTCGGACATTCGTCTCCGCCGATGTGTACATATTCCGATGGGAAAAGAGCGAATACCTCTTTCAGCACATCTTCGATAAAAGGATAAATATTCTCGTTTCCGGCGCACAACACGTCGTCATAAATTCCCCAACGATCGCCAACCTGATAAGGTCCTCCTGTACATCCCAGTTCTGGATAGCAAGCAAGAGCAGCCAGCATATGTCCAGGCAGATCGATTTCCGGAATCACCTGTACGCAACGTTTACGTGCGTATTCTACCACTTCACGAATTTCATCCTGTGTGTAATACCCACCATAAGGCTGATCGTCAAATAGGTTTCCACCCTGACTCTGATAACGGTTCGCGATTGTCTGTGCTCTTTCGGCACCTTTTTTCGTAAGTTCCGGATATTTTTTTATCTCGATGCGCCATCCCTGATCCTCAGTAAGATGCCAGTGAAACACATTCATTTTCTGCATCGAAAGCAGATCGATATATTTTTTGATGAATTCAACCGGATACATGTGACGTCCGACATCGAGGTGCATCCCTCTGTAGCCGAATCGCGGCACATCGCGAATTTCGACAGCAGGAACAACCCAATTCACGCCTTTTGCATTATCGGCGATATTTGAGAATATATGTGCCGGCATCAGTTGGAAAAGAGTCTGTACCGCATAGAAAAAGCCATTCTCATCATTCGCTTTTATGACAATCTTATTGTTATCAACGTTCAGGCGATAACCTTCGTTACCCAACGCCGGTTCATTGGCCTCTTCGAATACAACAACCGAAGCCTGACGATTCTCTTTTTTCTTTACCGCCGGACGGAAAGGAGTTACTTTTTCGATCCGCTCCGTCAGGAAAGGAATTATATTTTTAGCCTTCGCCGATTTTTGCACAATCTGTGTTTCGGATGTAAATGCAAACTCTCCCGCTTTCTCTGTCATTTCCGACGGTTGGGGAATTAAGCAAATAGCAGGTTTATCCACACCTACCGCATAAGGCATCCCCTGCAGTTCGGCTGTATATTGAAGCGGTTTTCCCATCTGGTCCTTACTGTTTACCAGGGTAATCCGTAAATCTACAGCTTCTTTCTCGATCTGACTTCCGGAAAGATAAAAATGGGTTTTGCCAAACGGAACCATTTTGATCTCCTCTGCTGTCGCTTTCAAAGAACCTACCGGTTCGACTTTCAAAGTAAAATCAAAAGAAGATTCGTTCTGCATCTCAACCAATAACCGATCGTTGTTTATCAGACGCGTTTTGATTTTGACAGCAGCCTCTACAAACCGTTTCATCCAATGACCCGGACCATAGAATTTACCCTGCGAATAATCGATATAGCGGTTATCCTCAAGCGCTTCTTTTATAAACCGATCACTACGGTCTCTCGAAAATATAAGTGTAAAACCATCATTGGATTGTTGAGCCGGACGGTACAAACCGGCCGTTTTGGGATGAATCAACACATATCCCTTTTCTTTGGCTATTTGAGATAATTCGCCCGGGTTTGTGATGACAGACGCTTCGAAACCATTCTTCTTCGCTTGCTCGACATCAAACGATTCTCTTTCCACAGGATTCAGGCTGCATTTCATTATATAGAAATCCATTACCTCGGGAATGACATCCTCTGCACGCAAAGAGGAAAAAAATAATAAACAACTGATAAAGCAAAATGTAATTCTGGTTGACTTGAACATTTTTCCGGTCAATTAAGGATTTATGAAAGTAATTGATTAAGTTTTCCGACTATTCACACATATATTCTTAAAGAAGATCACAATCGGTTAACTTTCGGACAAATATAATTATATTAAACACACAACACGAAAGAAAACGAAATATTTTAAACAAAAAGAAGAAAAAACAGTGCCTATATGAAACATTTATGCAAATAAAAAAGGCGAATGAAGAAAATCATTCGCCTTTTTATTTTCGATTTACATCCGTTTGCTCCGGATCAATTTATTTTTTCGATCACGATATCGTCGATGAAGAAACGACCGTTGGTCACACCATCCGGAGATCCGAATTTGATGCAGGTCTGCTCGGTGACGCCATCGATCTCTACCGTAAACTGTTGCCAATCGGTAAATTTAAGCCCTTCAACAACACCTTGTCTCACACTACCGGTATTTTCAGCAGAAACGACAATCGAGGTGCTGGCACCTTCCCAGTTTGCGGCCTTAAACGTCACCTTGACATTTGTTTTACCAACTAAACCGGTCAGCGGCGGAGTTATCGCCCATCCGGCTGTAGCCGTCACACCGATCTTGATATAACCCGGACGCTCATAGATGCGATTTCCGGTCCAGCCGGTAAATCCTCTTGCCTCCACGTAATTCGCACTCATCGATCCAACCAGAGAGTTACTTCCATCCGTACCAATCGTACACTCTTCTGCTTCTGCAAATGGATCGATATCATTCGAAAATTTCTTTGGTTTTACACCAACTGTCTGAGCAATATAATCACCACCCCAAATCATTTTATCGAATGCTTCACGATAATACACTGTCCCCAACGGATCTTCATTGGTTGATATCTCCACTTTTCCATTCACTACTGCCAATGCAGGATAAGCCGGATGAGTCGTCGATAAATCGAATGCTACTGCTCCCTCTTTAAGCGGATGTCCCGTTACCGGAATTTGGATATTCCCTTTCTCTTCAGCCAGGCTGACCGCATAAGGAGCTACCACAATCCCTTCAGCGGCATCGCCACTTACCTGGGTATCTATCTGAAAATTATCGCCGATTGTTCCGCGCGAATAAGGGATCACGAGATATACCTCCTCGAGGTCTTTCCCTTTCGGCAACATTCCTGACAGGTAAGGACTTCCCATAATCAGCGTACCTTCTTCCTGTGTGATCGCGATATTCAAATCCCGGTTAGCGGCATAAAGCTTCACGATGCCTTTTCTTTCCTCGCCGCTATTTCTTTTTACTTTCACCGTAACGATCTCACGCGTCACGCCGTCGCCCTTTCCGCTGGCCGGTTCAAGTTCGATCCAGTCAACCGGATTCCCTTCGTCGTCCACTCCTTCGACACTCCAGCTTCCATCAGTACAAACCGTAAAGGTTTGTGCTGACGAAGCGTATTTGAAATCCATCATGTCCGTGCTACGCAACACGAACGGATCATCTTCCGAACATCCGGTCAGCAACAATCCTGCCAGCATGAATACGGAAAAGAATACAGATAATATTTTGTTTTGCATTTGTATAGAATTTAATTGTATCGATGTTCATTATTAATCCCAACCCGGGTTTTGCGGTAACAGGTTCTCATTCTGATCGATCGCATACTTTGGTATCGGACGCAGGTATTTCTTCTGATCCCATTTACGACCAACGCTGAATCCGAACTCGATATAACCGCGATCCCCTTCACTCAGACGAAAAGCCGATCCGATTATCACTTGTTTCGCATTTTTATCCGGCGACTGGAAACCGGGATCCATCACGATCACATCATTGATGCCGTCACCATTCAAGTCCATCGGCACGTTTTTAGCAGGCACATACATTCCCTGCCAAACACGCTCGATCAGATGACCCAGTTTCCAGCGCATGATATCATCGTAACGCACGTTTTCGAAAGCCATTTCGATCCCGCGTTCACGGCGAATCTCCAGAATCCATTTATCCGTTGTCTGGTTATCGAAATAGGCAGCCAGATACGGGTCATACGTGTCCGGAACCACACTTTTCACTCCGGCGCGTTCCCGCAACGGCTTGATCGTTTTATCCCATACCGCTTCATCAAACGCACCCAATTCGGCTTTGGCTTCGGCATAATTCAACAACACTTCTGCAAAACGGAATACGGAAACCGAGTTGTAGCTGTTGGCTTTCCCTTCGAAAGCGTTATCGTCCAGCGCCCATTTGATCATCTGATAACCGGTCGATGTCATGGTGAAGTTTGCCGCATCCGGTTTCAATACACCATTGATGATTCGTTTGTACTCGGGCGAAATAACCGTTTGTTTCAATCGATTATCCCTGTTTTTAAATTCATCCTTATACAACATCGTTTCATACTCCGGTTTATCGGTAAAACGAGTCCCGTCTGCCATCAGATACGTATTGACAAACTGTTTGGTCAACGACCAGTTGTTACCGTATGAAGCCGAGAAAATCTTCCAGGTCATCTCATGCATGCGCATGTCTTTTTTCATCTTGCATGCAAGGATTACCTCCTCTTCAACCGGCGATTCCTGCGTAAACAGATTGCGGTACTGTGTATTGACATCTCCAGAAACTGATATCTTATATGGACTGTTTGCCATCAGATCCTCGCAAGCAGAAACAGCTTCCTGAAGAAACTTATCCGCAGATGATGTCAGACCCAGTTCCGTATGGTATTTCCGATATGTCCCTTCGAACAAGCAAACGCGGGCTTTCAGCGCCAGCGCTGCCCACCGCGTAATGCGAGTGGATGATTTGACATAAGCGGGTAATTTCGAACAATGCGCTGCGGCAAAATTCAAATCCTCCAACACCTTGTCCATCACGAATTCGCGGCTATCGCGTCCTTTATAAAGCAATTCCGTATCCGCGTTACTCAACACGTG
>JBOFCW010000069.1:0-7471 GCA_051646395.1 Bacteroidales bacterium | reverse complement strand
GCTCTCCATGGAAACTTCCAGGCCGGAAGTACGGAGCAAAGTACCGGTTTGATGTTGTTCGCTTTTGCCAGCTGGCACATCGATTCGATGTTTCCCATCACATTTTCCAGTGAAATATAACCGTTGTTTTGGGCGATGTCGTTCGTACCCGCCAGAATAACGACCGCTTTGGGTTTCAGATCAATCACGTCCCGACGAAATCGCACCAGCATTTGCTCGGACGTTTGACCGCTGATTCCTCTTCCCGCAAAATGATTATTCAGAAAGAAAGCAGAGTCCTGACGATACCAGCCTTCCGTAATCGAATTACCCATGAATACCGCCTTTACCGGATAATCGATTTGTTTGTTCGTTTCAGCATAACGTTTGAAATTGGCCCATTCTTTTTGGGCTGTTGCTGTAAGCATACACAACAGGGTGCAGCAGAAAAGAATTGTTTTTTTCATGTGGATCATAGTATGATTATATGGGCATAAAAGTAATATTTTTACATTAAATTATTTATTTAAATGATATTTGTTCTCTGTATATATTTATTGAAATTTATATATTTGGTAATTGTTGATTTAAGCCGACCTGTATGTTTACCCAAACTGATCTGAATTGTATTTCTATTCATCTGAATTATTCAAATAAAGTACCGGAAAAATTAGAATTTGCGCGTGTCGAATCTCCTTTTGGCACAATTGTTTTGGTTGCAAGGCCAGAAGGTATTTGTTATTTAGGTTTTGAAATGACGATGAATAAGGAGATTGTATTGCGGGAAGTTGCTAAAATATGGCCACATATAATATTGGTGGAGAATGAGGATATTATCGGATTGTTACATCCTTCCGATGGGATTTACCGTTTATGTCTGAAAGGAACTCCTTTTCAGATGCAGGTTTGGGAAGCTCTTGTTCAGATCCAATCGGGACAAACTGTTTCTTATAGCGAGCTGGCCCGGCGAATGAAGAAACCTTCGGCTACCCGTGCTGTCGCATCGGCTGTCGCCGCTAATCCGGTGAGTTTGCTGATTCCGTGCCATCGCGTCGTATGCAAAGGAGGGGATTTAGGAAACTATCATTGGGGGAAAGAACGGAAAAAGCTGATTTTGCGTTCGGAAACAGATTCACCTGTAGTTGAAACAGGACGGATCTGTTTTTGAATAACTTGATTTTAATTTTATTACTATCCGATCGACAGCCCCTCCGCGGGAGATTCAGCTGTCCTCCGCGGGAGACTCTGTTGTCCTCCGCGGAGGACAACAGAGTCTCCCGCAGGGGGGCACTTCCTGCAAAAGGAGTAAATGATCCAGAGATTCGGACGCAGATGCAAAAAAGGCTTTCTAAAAACATTTTGTTTTTAGAAAGCCTTTTTGTGGAGAGTATCGGACTCGAACCGACCACCTTTAGACTGCCAGTCTAACGCTCTAGCCAGATGAGCTAACCCCCCCTCACGAGTGATTGAACGTTGAGCCATAACCGGGAAGGTTGATGTCTTTGTGCGATCAATCCGTTTGCAGTGCAAATATATAATTAAGTTTATATTTTTTTGCACGAACAAATAGATATTTTTTAAAATAATCAGATAATGATTCCACTTCCAAGACAAAGATGACTCTCTTTGTCATAAATCACACCAAACTGACCCGGAGCAATCCCCTGAATCTGTTGGTCTGAGTGGATGCGGTAAATATCTCCGATCCGTTCTAGTTTTCCGGTCGAAAACTCGGGGGTATGTCTGTTTTTGAAGGTGATTTCACCGATTGCGGTTTCATCTCCCCACGGATTATCGGTGATGAAGTTGAAAGCTCCCAGGTTCAGGATATTTCCGTATTGTGTTGCCGGATCATACCCTTGGGATACGAAAATTATATTCTCTTCAATGTCTTTTTTAACGACGAACCAGGGTCCTCCGCTTAATCCGAGTCCTTTCCGCTGGCCAATGGTATGAAACCAGAACCCTTTGTGGGTACCGATTACTTTGCCTGTTTCGAATTCTACGATTTTGCCCGGTTTTTCTCCCAGATAACGGCCAATGAAGTCGTTGTAGTTAATCTTACCCAGAAAGCAGATTCCCTGAGAGTCTTTGCGCATCGCGCTGGGTAAAGCCTGTTCGGCAGCCAGACGGCGCACTTCGCTCTTTTGCAGATCGCCGATCGGAAACATGAGTTTTTTGACTTGCATGTAGTTGATCTGACCTAAAAAGTAAGTCTGATCTTTGTGATGGTCGGCTGCTGTAGACAGATATGTCTTTCCGTCGATTTCGGTTGTGGTAGCATAATGTCCGGTTGCAATCTTGTCGAATTGGTTCCCCCAGTTTTGTTCGAAACAACCGAATTTAATCATTTTGTTACACATCATATCCGGATTGGGAGTAAGCCCACGCCGTACGTTCTCGATGGTGTAGCTCACTACGTTTTCCCAATATTCATCGTGAAGGGAAACAATCTCGAATTTACATCCGTATTTGCGTGCGATATAACGGGTGATTTCAATATCTTCTTCGGCAGGGCAGTCGATATAGCCATCCTTATCTTCCATTCCGATGCGGATATAGAAAATAGTGGGATCGTAGCCCATCTCTTTCAGACGGTAAACGACAACAGAACTGTCGACGCCACCGGAAACTAATGCTGCAATATTCATGTTTTTTATCTACTTATTTGGGTTTGCAAAGTTAATGGATGACCTTGCCAAGAATTCTATATTAATGATAAATAAAAAGAATAGTCACCCTTGTTTTTTCCTGATAGCCGGTTCGGGAGATTAATAAGCATCCAAAGTCGGGAGATAAAAAAAAGGATGTCTGATTCCTAAACGGGAATTCAGACATCCTTAGATTCGGAGAAGCAGATCAGTACGAAAAGCTTCTATGCGATTGAGTAATTTCTTATTTTCTGCAATCAGCGATGATAGCAAGAGCTTCTGCACATTTCGCAGAGATAGAAGCCCAGTCCTGAGCTTTGATAACATCAGCAGGGAAAAGGTTTGAGCCCATTCCTACGCAAGTAACACCTGCGCTGATCCATGCAGAAAGGTTTTCTTTTGTCGGCTCAACACCACCTGTCACCATCAACAGAGACCAAGGCATCGGAGCTTTCATGTTTTTAACGAAAGAAGGTCCACCTACGTTACCGGCAGGGAATACCTTGCAAAGATCGCATCCCAGCTCCTGAGCAAATCCTACTTCAGAAACCGAACCACATCCCGGAGTATAAGGGATCAGGCGGCGGTTACAAACTTTCGCGATTTCAGGGTTGAAAAGCGGACCTACGATGAAGTTCGCTCCCAACTGGATATATAATGCAGCAGTAGCCGGATCTACGATCGAACCGATACCGATGATCATTTCAGGGCACTCTGTTGCAGCAAATTTAACTACTTCTGCAAATACTTCGTGAGCGAAATCACCACGGTTTGTGAATTCGAATGCGCGAACACCACCTTCATAACAAGCTTTTACTACCTGTTTTGCTACTTCAGCATCTTTATGATAAAATACAGGAACCATTCCGGTTGCCTGCATTGCATTGATTGTCTGAATTTTTGAAAATATTGCCATTTTCTGAAAATTTTATCTGAAACAACCGGCTTCCTGAAAACAGGAAGCCGGTTGCCTGAATTTGAAAATTATATTAACGTTGTACACGACCTGAAGCATCGCCACCTGCAAGTGCTTCAACTTCTTCAACAGAAACCAGGTTGAAGTCGCCGTTGATCGTATGTTTAAGAGCTGAAGCCGCAACTGCGAATTCCAGCGCTTCTCCCTGGTTCGGTTTCGTAAGCAAACCGTGGATGATACCACCAGAGAAAGAGTCACCACCACCTACGCGGTCGATGATCGGATCGATATCGTAACGTTTAGAAACATAGAATTCGTTTCCGTCGAAAATCATCGCTTTCCATCCGTTGTGAGTTGCAGAGAAAGATTCACGCAATGTAGAAACAACTGTTCTGAAGTTGAATTCTTTCGCCATCTGACGGAAGATTTCTTTGTAGCCTTCAGCATCTGTGTGACCAGCCTCAACATCAGCATCCGGTTTGAAGCCAAGACATAGTTCCGCATCTTCCTCATTACCGATACATACGTCAACATACTGCATAAGCGGTTTCATGATTGACTGAGCTTTTTCTTTTGTCCATAGTTTTTTACGGAAGTTCAAGTCGACCGATACGGTTACGCCGTGACGTTTTGCAGCTTCACAAGCAAGTTTTGTGATTTCGGCAGCCTTGTCAGAAATGGCAGGAGTGATACCTGACCAGTGGAACCAGTCTGCACCTTCCATAATTGCATCAAAATCGAAATCTTCAACGCTTGCTTCAGCGATAGCAGAGTTAGCACGGTCGTAGATAACTTTGCTCGGACGCATAGAAGCACCTGTTTCAAGGAAGTAGATACCAACACGGTCGCCTCCGCGAGCGATGAAATCTGTTTTAACGCCGAATTTTCTCAATGCGTTTACTGCCGACTGGCCGATCTCATGTTTCGGTAATTTTGAAACGAAGTAAGCTTCGTGACCATAGTTAGCACAGCTAACGGCAACGTTGGCTTCTCCACCTCCGTAAACAACATCAAATGAATCTGATTGAACGAAACGAGTGTTGCCTGGAGTTGACAAACGAAGCATGATTTCGCCTAATGTGACAATTTTGCTCATAATGATAAAGTATAGTATTTATTCTTTGTTTGTTTTTTCAACGCGCAAATATAAATTAAAACTTTGCAATCATGCAACCGTTTGCGCATTTTTAATACAGTATGTCCTAAAATAAAAGAAACCCATCCGGATACCACTGTGCGTCCGGATGGGTTTACTGTATTTCGAATGTGCGAGACCGACTCTTAATTCGGTGCGCTTTTCTTTTCTTCGCGGGAAATCATGAATGCGGTATAAAGCTCCATAAAAGCAGACGCCAATACCAGAGGGATCCATTGATTATGAGGTTTGAACATCAGGTATGAGGCAATGATGAGAAAAAGCGGTGACATTTTCTGAAGACGTAAGAGGCGTTTCAGACGGAGATTATCACCCTCGTATCGCTGACTTAACCGAGAGATGGCCATGCCGGCTGCTCCAACGGCAAACAGGTAACGCATGTAAAACGGTTCGATAAGAAATAAAGCCGTTGAAAGCAGTACCGCGATCGCGGAAATCTGGAATAAATATGTATTGAATCTTTCTTTCATTTGTGGGATTGTTTAAATTTGATGGATAGCTTGTTGTGCTAATAATACTACTACGGATCGATCAGATAGATGTCTTCGTTTTCTTTCTTCATTAAAAACTGTTCGCGAGCGAATTTTTCGAGATTTTCAGGGCTCGAATTCAGTTCGTTCAGTTTCAGTTTGCTTTCGTCAATTACTGTCTGGTAGTAGTTGATTTCTTTGTTGAGCTGTCGTATTTTATAACGGTAGCGAATGTTTTTCAGAATGCTGTTCTCATCGAAAAACAACATGAAGATCACAAACACGGCTACGATAAGTCGCATGATATGCGTTCCTTTATAAAAGATCAGCAGCGGACGGCTGATTTTCTGAAAAAGAGAGCTTATTGATTTCACGCAGAATATAATTTTAATTTTTTCTTACACAGGCTGTCGGACACCGTCAGTACAATCATTTAAAATTGCTTGTGAGCTGTTTGCGCAGGGATTGCAAAATAATGATTTGTATTTTATATCCACAAATGTAATGATTAATTGATGTGAGTATATAACATTTTAATAAGGATATTAATATTTTAATCGTGATTTGTTTAACTTTGTCAAAAATAGAATCACGTGAATCTGGTAATTGACCAAGGAAATACGAAAGTAAAAGTTGCTGTCTTCGATCATCAGCAACAAATTATATTCGAAGAGACAGAACATTTTACAGAATCGGAAGTGCTTGTTTTAAAACAACGATATGGGATCACACGGTGTATCCTTTCTACCGTAAAAGTATTACCCGAACGTTTTTTGTTGTTTCTTGACCAAACTTTTGATAAGTTTGTGCGCCTGGATCCGCAAACCTCTTTGCCTTTTCAGGTTGGATACAAAACGCCTCATACGTTGGGGATGGATCGTATCGCCGCGATTGCAGGTGCTTGGGATCAGGCAAACGGGAAACCGGTAGTGGTGATAGATGCCGGCACGGCGATCACATATGATTACATGAATGCAAGAGGCATTTTCGAAGGCGGAAACATTGCTCCGGGCATACATTTGCGATTTCGGGCTTTGCATGAGTTTACCGGAAAATTGCCCCGGGTTAATCCGGAGGGTGATTTGCCATTTGTTGGTTATAGTACAGAGACTGCTATCCGGAGCGGAGTAATAAACGGAATCTGTATGGAAATAGAAGGTTTTATAGCTAAAATTAAGTCAGAAGAACCTGATGTTTTGGTATTTTTAACGGGTGGGGACGCCAATTTCTTGGCTGAAAAACTAAAATGTACCATCTTTGTGGATAAAAAATTAGTCGTTAAGGGTTTGAATAGAATATTAAACTATAATGTTGAAGAATAAAAAGGAACTATTGATAATAGCCTTTCTCGCTATTATCGGCGCAGGCGTAAAAGCCCAGAATATGAATCCAAGTAATAACGGAAATACACCTTATTCACGTTATGGTTATGGTCGTTTAGCGGAAACATCCTTTGTGCGGAACCGCAGTATGGGTGGGATTGGTTACGGTTTGCGTTCGAATCTGCAGACCAACCCGATGAATCCGGCCTCTTATACGGCTATCGATTCGCTGACATTTCTCTTTGATTTCGGAATGAATGGTCAGCTTGCCAGATTTAAGGAAAATGGACTGACTCAGCATCAATGGGACGGCGGATTGGATTATCTGGCTATGCAGGTTCCGCTGGGTAAACGGTTTTCTGCCAGTTTGGGGATGCTTCCTTATAGTTATGTAGGTTATAATTATGGAGCCGTCGATAGTACCAAAATCGGAGATACAGACGAAAGTGTTCGTTATATTAAAAGATATGCCGGAAACGGAGGTCTTAACAAAGTTTATCTCGGTTTTGGAGCATTACCTTTCAAATGGCTCTCTGTGGGTGTGAACGTTGGATATATTTTCGGAGATATCTCGAATGACTTCAGTGTGACTTTCCCTGATGATAATGGTACGGCGACCTATTCTTACCAGACGGTAACGGCTAAGGCACTCGAACTGCAGTTCGGTATCCAGGTAATGCATACTTTCAAGGAGAAACATGCGGTTACTTTGGGAGCGACCTTTACGCCAAAGATGGATATGTGGACAGATGTTAATCATATACAGCAAACTACCCAGGCTGATACCGTAAAAGTTAAACATACTTTATCGATACCACAAACTCTTGGGATTGGTGCAACTTATGTGTATGACAATCGTTTAACTATCGGAGCTGATGTGAAGATGGAGAAATGGGCGGATGTGGCCGCACTGGATGATCAGCTTCAACTGACGAAGAATCTGTTTAAAAATACGACCAAATTTGCAGTGGGGGGAG
>JBOFCW010000034.1:0-7075 GCA_051646395.1 Bacteroidales bacterium | reverse complement strand
GCGCCGGAAGTGATATTGCAGTTCTGTAGCGCAGCTCAGATGAAAGAGGGTGCAGTTACAATTTCCAAGGTCAAAGAATCCGTTGAAGCCAAGCTTCTCGGGTATCAGAATCAGGGGATGCGTACGTTGGGATTCGCTTATAAATTCATTCCTGAAGTTTCGAAAGACCTGACAGGGACTATTTTTACTGACTCCCATATAATGCCGTCGGATCTGACATTCATGGGTTTCACCGCGATATCGGATCCTGTGAGATCGGATGTGCCAGAGGCCATTCGTGAGACACAACAAGCCGGAATCGGCGTGAAGATCGTAACGGGCGATACATCTGCTACAGCGAAAGAGATTGCCCGGCAAATCGGATTATGGAGTGAAGCGGACAATGACCGGAATCATATCACCGGTCCCGATTTTGCGGCATTGAATGATCAGGAGGCTTTGGATCGGGTTATGGATCTGAAGATCATGTCGAGAGCAAGACCGATGGATAAAGAACGATTGGTGCGTTTGCTGCAACAAAAACAGCAAGTGGTAGCAGTAACTGGTGACGGAACGAATGATGCTCCGGCACTGAATGCTGCACAGGTGGGACTTTCGATGGGAGATGGAACAACGGTTGCCAAAGAGGCCAGTGCGATTACTATTTTGGATAACTCGTTTACGAGTATCGGGCGGGCTGTTATGTGGGGACGATCCCTCTATCGGAATATTCAGCGTTTTCTGTTTTTTCAGTTGATCATAAATGTGGTAGCTTGTCTTGTTGTTTTTTCGGGAGCACTTTTCGGAACTACCTCTCCGTTAACAGTAACACAAATGTTATGGGTCAATCTGATTATGGATACCTTTGCCGCTTTGGCTCTAGCATCGTTGCCACCGAGCAATGATGTAATGAAAAATACGCCTCGTAAGCCATCCGATCATATTCTGACGAAACAGATGCGTCGTTCTATTTTAAGTATAGGGGCTATCTTTATTGTGATTCTGTTGACGCTGCAACGCTACTTTAGCAATTACGATATCACTTCTCTGACTCAGTTCGATATTTCAGATTGGGTGTCTTTCTGGCGCACACCACAAGGTGTAGCCGGGATTACTCCATACGAACAATCTGTATTTTTCTCTGTATTCGTGATGCTGCAGTTCTGGAATCTGTTTAATGCCAAGGTTTTCGGAAGTTATCATTCAGCCTTTCACCAGTTCCGGCAGTCATTGGGCGGATTCGGATTCGTGCTTCTTTTGATACTGATCGGACAGATACTGATTGTTACTTTCGGGGGTACGATGTTTCAGGTAACTCCGCTTCGGGTATCCGACTGGCTTTTGATTCTCCTTTTTACTTCACCGGTATTGTGGGTCGGAGAGCTTGTGCGTGCAATCGAAAGGGGACTTTTTACAACAAAAAAACAATCTTGAATGTTGTTATGATACTTTGTAACCGGAAAGT
This sequence comes from Bacteroidales bacterium, assembly GCA_051646395.1. Lineage (GTDB taxonomy): Bacteria > Bacteroidota > Bacteroidia > Bacteroidales > JAUNSR01 > JAUNSR01. The sequence goes on along the minus strand of JBOFCW010000034.1, from coordinate 5,631 downwards.
GAGCCGTTGTTTATCTTCCGGTAAAAGAAACAATATAAACCATTTTCATTTAAGGTAACAATTAAAGTAAATTTCCATGGAAGCTCATTTATTTGCAGAAATTGCAGTGAATCGTTTTGATAACAATCTTAAGAAACAGGTTTTCGAATTTATCCGGGAGCATAAAGATCTGAGCGAGCTTTACCGAAAAGCCGAGCAGCATTTCAGTAGGAGAGTAGTGGATAATATACTGGAAGACTTTCTTGTCAAAGGATTATCAGAACATAAACCGATCTTTTTTTCAGATGATCCCGATTATGCATTGGCCGAAGAGCTATTAGCCAGGGTAGCTAACGAGTTTATAGCGCAACTTCCCGATCGGGTTTTTATCAGTATTGAAAACGATTCGGAATTGATGGATACACTGATCGGCATGCCTGATGCTCTGCCAAAAATTCAAGAGGATATACGGGGGCTTTTGAAAGAGAAATACTTCGTTATGCCTACAGGCAGAGAAGAGTTTAGTCCTGAAAGTAATCTTTTGAACAGCTACCATCGGATGATGCTTATGTCTGACGAAGAGGTCTGATAAGAGCGTAAATTTTTATCAACTAATTGTACCAATTCAAGATTTATATCTAAGTTTGCCCGTCATTAGATAAAATTGCATGATCGAATTTCAAAATTGTTGTTTCGCATACGACGGGAAAAAAATAATCGAAAATTTTACGGAGTTCATATCCTCAGGAGAGCATGTTGCACTTATGGGGGAATCCGGTGCCGGAAAAAGTACACTGTTGAATAGCCTGATGGGACTCACAGTGCCTTCTTCCGGCATCATTTTCGTTGATGGGATTGAACTTAATCACCATCATGTGCATCAGGTTCGCAGTCGCATCGCCTGGGTGCCACAGGAAGTCCATTTGCCTTATGGACTGGTTCGTGAAACCATACAAGCTCTTTTTCAGTTAAAAGTAAATCAGACGATCCGGCTGGATGAAAAGCGTTTGTGCATTTTGTTGCAGGAGCTGGGTTTGAGTCCGGATGTTTGTAATCGCCGCATGCAGGAATTATCGGGAGGCGAACGTCAGCGATTGATGATCGCACTTGCGCTTTTGCTGAATAAGAAGATTTTATTGTTGGATGAGCCCACTTCTGCAGTCGATCCACAAACCCGTCTGAAGATGATGGAATTTCTCAATAAACAAGAAGTTACGCTCTTGTCGGTTACACACGACCTCCAATTTGCCCAAAGTTGTCATCGGATTATTCATATTTCAAAACTTAGAGAGTCTTTATGAGTACGCCTCCTATCTCCTTACTGCATCTGCTATTTGGTTTGTTGCTGATCGTTATTCCGGCTATTGCCCTGACCCATTACCGGACAGGAATAGTCAGAGACATGTTTATTGCTGTTGCAAGGATGGTTGTTCAGCTTTTTTTGGTCGGATTCTACCTCAATTATCTGTTTGATTGGAATAACATGTGGGTCAATATCGGTTGGCTGCTGTTGATGACCGGAGTTTGTGCAATTGATCTGATTAAGCGTGTTCATTTATCGCGAAAAGTGATGTTTGTTCCTGTCTATTTTGCTGTGTTCATTTCGCTCACGTTCATTGCCGTTTACTTTCTGAAGGGCGTGCTGATGCTCGATGATATTTTTGAAAGCAGGTATTTTATACCTATTTGCGGAATTCTGTTGGGGAATATCCTGTCTTCGAACGTAATCGGTATTAATGCGTTCTATAGCAGCATCGCCCGCGAACAGCAGCTTTATCATTACCTGTTAGGGAATGGAGCAACGATGCAGGAGGCCCAACGTCCTTTTATCAGTCAGGCTTTGGTAAAAGCTTTCAATCCCGCTATCGCCAGCATGGCCGTGATGGGGCTTATCGCTTTACCCGGGACGCTAATTGGCCAGATTATCGGAGGAAGCTCTCCCGATCTCTCCATCCGTTATCAGATCATGATCATGGTTATCAATTTTTCGGCATCCATCCTTTCTGTTTTAATCAGTCTGCAGTTATCGGTAAAATATACGTTCGATAAATACGGCAGGCTTAAAAAAGAAGTTTTGCGATAAATCAAACTATAATTACCATGACTCACCTAAAGTAGAAATACCTAACCGAAGGCATACAGCTGAAACTGAATCAGACTGAAATAAAACGGCTCAGACATTCCTTATGTCCGGGCCGTTTTACTATAGAGACGAATAGGATATTCAGATGAAGAAATTCTTTTATTCTGCCGGATAATAGGTGATGGACCGGGATGCAGCCACTTCAACGTCTCCGTCTTTTTTAATCAGCTGTTTGGTCCAGTTGCCATGCAAATCCCATTCATAAAGATACTCCTTTATTTCTTCCGGTTTTGTTCCGGTCAGGTCCTTGCGTACTGTTTTCAGAATATTACCCAGTGGATCGAAAAGATACAGGATGGATTCGGTAGGTTTATTATCTGTGTAATATTCAAGCGTCATATCCGTGAGCAGGGTATCGTTGGCGTAATTAGCTTCGGCATAAATTCTAATCGAATCCTCTCCAGCCAGGGTGCGGTAAGAGATCACCCGGTTTTTCCGATTGTATAGAAATTCGGTCGTTCCCGTTTGCTTGTCTTTACCGTCGAAATTGATTTGCTGAGCCAGATTCCCTGTTTCATCGTAAACGAAAATCGCCTTTTCTTCCTGGATGCCTCCTTCGTCGGTTTTTCTTACTTCCGAAAGATTTCCTTCGGGAGTATAGTAGTAATAATAAATGCCGAGCGGATTGTAGTATGCATCGTAATTGACGGTTCTTTTCCAGTTTTTATTCGCTTCGTATTCATAGGTGATCCGGTTCATCATATTGCCGAATAAATCGGTATATATCACTTCGGTAGCATATCCGTTGCGGTCTTGCAGAATTTCGGATTTTGCGATCAGAACATTTTCCGTATTCGAAAGGTTTTCGACCGTGCGGAACTGCTGCGGATTATACTTTTCTTCAAGAATGTAGCTCTCCACGCCCACATCCCGTAGATTTGCTGTACCTGTGGGCACCACGACGGTCAGTGTTTGTGATTTTACCGGACCTTTCAGATCGCAACGAAAAGCTTCGTTGTTATGTTCCGGCAATTTATACATCTGGGCTCCGGCCGTCAAGACCGTAGCTGTCAACAGGATTGTCAATCCGCATCTTCGTTTTTCGTTCTGTATCATAATTTATCGGTCTGCGTCTTATTACGTATTATTTAAATACAAACAAGTGTGTATGTAATTCTGTTTAAAATTACATTTTTCAAAAACGATACTTTTATATAAATTGATTTTATTCGTATCTTCGAGCGATTTTTTTAAGAGATTAACTGAAGAACTAAGATATGAGTAAGAAATTTGCCGAATATTCTGCTTTCAATCTTTCTGATATAAACAAGGAAGTACTCAGAAAGTGGGATGAAAATGACGTGTTTCAAAAGAGCATGACAGAACGGGAAGGGTGTCCTTCCTTCGTTTTTTATGAGGGACCGCCTTCAGCAAACGGTATGCCGGGTATTCATCACGTAATGGCTCGCTCTATCAAGGATATTTTCTGTCGCTATAAAACCATGAAGGGCTTTCACGTGAAGCGTAAAGCCGGATGGGATACGCACGGACTTCCGGTGGAGCTTGGCGTAGAGAAAAGCCTTGGTATTACGAAAGAAGCTATCGGTAAAACCATTACGGTGGCCGAATACAATGCTGCCTGCCGTAAGGATGTGATGAAATATACCAAAGAGTGGACCGATCTTACGCATAAAATGGGATATTGGGTTGACCTGGATAATCCGTATATCACCTATGATAACCGTTATATCGAAACGCTTTGGTGGTTGCTTAAACAGCTTTACAGCAAAGATCTGCTTTATAAAGGATACACCATTCAGCCTTATTCACCGGCTGCCGGAACAGGATTGTCGACCCACGAGCTGAATCAGCCGGGTTGCTACCGCGATGTGAAAGATACAACGGTGGTGGCTCAGTTCAAGATCAAGAATCCTGCTCAGGAACTGACACAGCATGGCGACGCCTATTTCCTTGCATGGACCACCACTCCGTGGACTTTGCCTTCGAATACCGCACTTTGTGTGGGACCGAATATCGACTATGTAGCTGTTCAGAGCTTCAATCCATATACAGGAGCACCAATGACCGTGATTCTTGCAAAACCGTTGCTTTTGTCGCTTTTCAATGCCAAAGCACAGGATCTTGCACTTGAAGATTACAATCCGGGAGACAAACTGGTGCCGTTCAAAGTGATTGCCGAATACAAAGGGTCGGCACTTGCCGGGATGGAGTATGAGCAACTGATGCCATGGGTGAATCCGGGTGCGAATGCATTCCGCGTAATCACCGGCGATTATGTAACGACAGAAGACGGAACGGGTATCGTACACATCGCACCGACATTCGGAGCCGATGACGACCGTGTGGCTAAAGCCGCAGGCATCCCGCCGTTGATGATGATCGACAAAGATGGTAACCGCCGTCCGATGGTCGATATGTCAGGTCGCTTCTTCCGTTTGGAAGATTTGGATCCTGCTTTCGTAAAAGAGAACGTCAACGTCGAACTTTATAGCCAGTATGCCGGTCGTTTCGTTAAGAACGCATTCGACAGCACCCTGGCGGAAAACGACGCTACACTCGATGTGGATTTGTGCGTGATGTTGAAACAGAGCAATCAGGCCTTCAAAATCGAGAAGCATACACATAGTTATCCGCATTGCTGGAGAACAGACAAGCCGGTACTTTATTATCCGCTCGACAGCTGGTTTATCAAAACGACCGCTTCGCGCGAACGCATGATCGAACTCAATAATACCATCAACTGGAAACCGGCATCAACCGGTACCGGTCGTTTCGGAAAATGGCTTGAGAACCTGCAGGACTGGAATCTTTCACGCTCTCGCTACTGGGGTACTCCGTTGCCGATCTGGCGTACGGAAGACGGTATGGAAGAAATCTGTATCGGTTCGGTAGAAGAGTTGTACAACGAGATTGAAAAAGCGGTGGCTGCCGGTGTGATGGATCTGAATCCGTTCGCATCGTTCGAACCGGGTGTCATGACACAGGAGAACTACGATAAGATCGATCTGCACCGTCCGTATGTGGATGATATCACGTTGGTTTCGCCATCCGGCAAACCGATGAAACGTGAGCTGGATCTGATCGATGTTTGGTTTGATTCGGGAGCGATGCCTTATGCTCAGCTGCATTATCCGTTCGAAAACAAAGATATTTTCGATAATAAAGAGGTTTATCCGGCCGACTTTATCGCAGAAGGTGTCGATCAGACCCGCGGATGGTTCTTTACACTGCATGCGCTGGCTACGATGATTTTCGATTCGGTATCCTACAAAGCGGTTATTTCAAACGGTCTTGTATTGGATAAAAACGGAAATAAGATGTCGAAACGTCTGGGTAATGCGGTAGATCCGTTCGAGACCATCGACAAATATGGTTCCGATCCGCTTCGCTGGTACATGATTACCAACGCATCGCCTTGGGATAACCTGAAATTCGATACGGAAGGTATCGATGAAGTGAGACGTAAGTTCTTCGGAACATTATACAATACTTATTCGTTCTTCGCGCTATATGCCAATGTTGACGGATTCAACTTCTCTGAAGCGGAG
>JBOFCW010000005.1:0-7647 GCA_051646395.1 Bacteroidales bacterium | reverse complement strand
AACGCCATGAACGTTCTCTTTGCCGATACAGTTACAAAAGCTTCCGCCGATGCGATCTGCATCAAACAGGGAGGAACGGTCAGAATGCTTAAGGTAAGCGGCGACCTGATCACGCACGGTAATGAAGTACACACAATATGCGATGAAGCCGGGATCGAGCGATTGCTGGTAAGCGGAAAAGTAGTAGCAACCGGAGAGAAAAGTGTAGCCCTGGATGTTGAAAACGGATATTTAGGAGCCGACAACGTGGAATTCGTCTCTGAAAAATGGGCTGCCATCAAGGTGGAAAATGCAAAAATTAACAATTGTCACCAGTTGATCGCCAAAGGAAAAGATTTCGATATTTTGATTGATATCCTGAGCTCTGTCGACAAAAATATCTTCGCTAAAGAGTTCCTGACCGGAATATTCCAACCCGACGTACGCTTAGAATATACGGATAATGTGAATTCTGCAAAGAAAAGTCCGGCGGCTACTCCAACAGCGGAAACATCTGCATTTAATGTTACGGATATTACGCCTGATAATCCGACAAAAGAAGGACATCCAATGTCATGCAAAGCTCCTACAAACATAAAACCAGAAGATAAAAACGAATAATATACAATAAGGAAATAAACGAAAGAAGCCCGGCAGATAGATCGCCGGGCTTTTTCCGTTTATTTCCTTATTGTTTTTTCAACCCCAACTGTATACGATCAAATCGATTAGTCTAAACCAAACTTACCGTTTGCAGATCGTTGCCATTTGACAATACTGACAATTTTTCTCTTTTTCTGTCTGAATAAACGAATATGAGGAATCAAAAATTTCATCAAGACAAGCCGTTAGTTGCACCGTGAAATCCTGTTCCAACGGAAGATAATCTTTCAACGGGCCCTTCTCCAAAAGAATATCTTCGGGTTCTGGTCGGGCGACAAGACGTGGTTCATTTGTCAACGTAAAAAAGTTCCTTAGATAATATATCTGGGGTTCGATTGCTCCGGGATGTTCAAGTTTATTATACAGCAAGCTATAAAGCAATACCTGCATCACATGCTTTGGCCTGTCATTCACCTGTTTATCAAACAATTGCGCTACAGATTTAAACTGAGTACTTCCACTTCCTGTTTTATAATCTATCACAGTCACAACCTGGTTTTTCTCATCCACCCGATCTATCGAACCCTTCAGGTTTACCAGGCTTCCATCACTCAACGGCAATTGAGCTTTAACGCGCATCTCTGATGCGATATGCAGAAAAGGCGTACGCTTCATATCGTCTTCTAGTATTTGACGTACATATTTCAATAAAACCTCTCCGATTAAGTAGTTATAACCTACCATCGGAGGAATTTCTGTTTTATTATTTAAAAAATGCACTGCAAAATTCTTGCGAATAAGACGGCGCAAATAATCACCATCTTTAATCGTATTGCGCAAGACATCTGCTGTTATCATTTGTCCAGCATTCCTTTTATAAATATCTTCCATTACACCATGAAAAATATTTCCGAAGGTACTGCTTTCGAGCGTTTCGGAAACTTCTTCCTCCTCTCCAATCCCTTCAACAAACCGGAAGTAGAACTGCAAGGGACAGTTCAGATAAGCATTAATTGCAGAAGCTGATAATGCTCGTTCTCCATCCGAAAGAAATGCGGACAACTTTTTCATCACCTCTGCCGATTTCGTGATCGAGACCGGTTCATGAGCAGACACGGCGATATCATAAGTAACTGTTTTTTCTTCTACCGGATAATGATAATGATATTTCATCTGATGGATAAAACGACTCACTTCTCCGGTTTGCATACCCGCCGAGCGAGTATCATATAGTAAAAACACCTTGTTTGCCCGTGAAATCATCCGGTAAAAATGGTAAGCATAAATTGCGTCCTGATGTTCGGTTGTCGAAAGCCCGAAACCTTTTCGCAGATTAAACGGAATAAATGAATTTGCCGCTTTTTTCAAAGGAAATACCCCTTCATTCATCGAAAGAATAATCTGATTTTCAAAATCAAGTCCACGAGTCTCCAGCACACCCATAATCTGCAATCCCGACAAAGGCTCACCCCTGAAAGGTATCGATAAACCGTCCGTCATCTGACGCAACAAACGAAAATAGGTAGGCAAAGAGAAAGACACAGAGAACGAAGATATCACATCCGACAAGCGGTTTACCGTAATATAATAATGATAGATAAATTCTTTTTCGAGTTCGGTCAGACTCACTGTGCTCTGCAATGATGGGTCTTCCGAAGTTTCCTCTTCAAGTCCTCCCTGCAGGAATTCAAGCAAACCACGCAAATAACCTGATACCTGAGACACGTCTGTCACCGGCGAGAATATCCTGGCAAGTAAAGCATTTTGAGATAATTCATCTTTATCAACGAATACCTTGTTATTTTTGCGGATATCAGCGATCAGAGATGCCGACAAGGAAGGATCGAACGTCGACACATATCGATGGTTTAGCAATGCAATCACATAGGCATGATAAAACTGCACCTTACCATGCTCGGTGCGGAAGGTTCGCTGCAGATCGAAAATATATTGCATCAAACCTGCTATGGGAGTATTCTTAAGACCGTATCCCATCGTTACATTGATGGGATCGATTCGTTTCGGAACGGCATAAAGCGACGGGATCAGCAGATTTTCATCCGGTAGAACGACTGCTGTATTCATTGCATATTCAGGATGAGGAATATCTCCCGTATCAACCAACCTATCCAAAAGTTCATATACGTACTTTGTCTGCCCTACCGCAGAAGGGATACCGATCACTTCGATCTGCGGAATATGAGAGTGATCAAATGCCGGCAAATCATATTCGCCCGGAAAATCGCTCAGATTCTCTTTCATAAAGAACGAAGCTTTATTATCCGGGTCGCACAATGTTGGTGCCTGATAATCCCAGTAAAAATCGGCGATGCCGCTATCTCTCAAACCTGCCAGCAAAATACGCTCAGCTTTTGTCAATGCATTAAGTCCGACAAATACGATCTTTTTATAGGGCAGACTCCATGTTTTTTTCTGCAAAAATAATTCGGCCACATCCCGGAATATCATTCCCTCATAACCCAATCCATCTTCGCGCAATGAACAACGAAGAGCAGTATAAATCTGATAAAGCACGCTCCAGGTTTTGGCAAAATTTTCTTTGCGCATCGTTTCGTGCGACGGAATAAAGTGACTCCAGAACCGACGTACAATCTCAATCTGTTCTTTTTCAAGGAAAGCGAACTCCTCTTCGATTTCTTTTAAATCCGTAACATTTGTGAATAATTTATGAGCATCCGCCACATATTTATCAACATCATCGAAATCATTCAGCAACATCTCACCCCAATAATAAAAATCATCGAACGACTCGTTCGAACCACTCACCCGGATAAATATATCATACAACTTGAAGAGCAATGCTGTCCTGTCTGCCAGCTGCAAATCGGACAATGCCTCAAAAAGAGCACTGATGGTTAGGATAGAGGGTGAAAACACTGGTTTCCCAGCTTCGATAGCCAGGTATTTTTGAAAAAAAATCCCCGATCGTCTGTTTGGAAAAACAAAAACGATCTCGTTGATTTTTTCCTGATATTGCTGATAAAAAACAGAAGCAACTTGTTGCAGGAAGGGTTTCATATTACTGAAGTTTGACGTAAACAACTACAAGTTTACAATAAATTCTGAAGAGGATTTCTATCTTTGTGCCGAATTTTCATTTGATAACCGATGCAAAAACCCGACTCATTGATATTTGACATGGATGGCACGCTATGGGATGCCGTCGATTCTTACACCTGGATTTGGAATGAAGGATTTCGCCAGTTGAATTTATCCAAACGCTTTACACGCGAGCAGATGATCACCTTTATGGGGAAACAACCCGATGAACTGATTGCCGAATGTCTTCAGGACACTCCCGAACAGGCAGACATTGATCAGGTTTATCAAGCCATCTTCGGTTTGCAGGAGAAAACGATGCCATTGCTGGGCGGAAATCTATACGAAGGAGTTCGCGAAGGATTGGAAAAGCTGGCCAAAGAATATAAATTATTCGTATTAAGCAATTGCGAAAGTTATGGAATCCGCCAGTTTTTACAATTTACCCGGTTGGACACCTATTTTACCGATACGCTCTCTTTTGGCGAGACCCGTTTACCTAAGGCATTGAACATGCAATTATTGATGACCAGACACGGACTTTCCAATCCGGCCTATATCGGAGATACCGATTCGGACCGAATCCAGACAGAAACGGCCGGACTCCCGTTCATCTATGTGAACTACGGCTTCGGAAAAGCACAGCGCAGCACGAAGGAGTTCGATAACTTTCCAGACCTGACCGAGTATTTCTTAAACCTATAACCTTTTTAAAACTTAAAGCCGGACAATGGATAGTTTTATAATAAAAACGAACTCTAATAAGTACTAACTACTTAAATCTTATTAGAATTTGTTCTTTGTTTTTTCACAACGCGGACAGTTATTCACAAACTATTTGGCTACTTTTGCCATCCGGAAAAGGAAATTACCCACATCCGCATACCAGACAGAAATATAACAACAATCAATCAATCGACATCCTTTTATGAAAGTTTTTTTGAATCTTCAGGAGATTTGTGTAGGTAGCCGTGTAACACTACGTGACTTATTGGCCGGACAAAGTCTTACTCAGGACGGAGTAGCCGTTGCTGTTAACAACCGTGTCATTTCGAAAGAAGAATGGCATGAGACTATGTTGGCCGATGGAGATAAAGTAACCGTAATCTCCGGCTCAGGCACGATATAATCCTGAAGTTGTTTTCATCACATTAAGCAAACGATAAAGGCCCACAGTTCATGCGGGCCTTTATCGTTTTTTTCTCCCAATTTAAAACTTTAGTTTCTATTAAATGTTATTTTTTATATATTTGGGCATTACCGAAAATCTAAAAATAAAAGAAACAATCCATCATTTATGAAGAAAATCATCTTATTGTCTATATTCCTTATCGGAGGATTATTTTTATCTCAAATTTTACCCTCCGCTTTCAATGCCGAGTTTTATTCACAACTGAAATTCGGTCTGGATGGGTTGATGTTCATCTGCCTTTCGTTTATAATGATTAACGTCGGCCGAGAATTTGAGCTCGACAAAACCCGCTGGCGCTCCTATATTTCAGACTATTTCATCGCTATGGTAACTGCCGCATTGCCCTGGATCATGGTTACCCTCTATTACATGTTCTTGTTAGGACCATCTCTTATGGGGTCATGGGATGCATGGAAAGAAACGTTACTGATTGGTCGTTTTGCGGCTCCTACCTCTGCTGGAATCCTGTTCACGATGCTGGCCGCCGCCGGACTACGACATGTGTGGATATATAAGAAAACGCAGGTTTTGGCGATCTTTGACGACCTGGATACAATCCTGTTGATGATTCCTCTTCAGGTGATGCTTATCGGTATGAAATGGCAGCTTTTTGTCATTGTCGGATTTATCACCTTCTTACTTTGGTTCGGATGGAAAAAACTCAGTGCATACAACGCCAATCAGTCCTGGTGGGCAATTCTGCTTTGGGCAATATTAATCGTAGTGCTTTCGAACGGAATTTACATGGTTACGAGTAAGTATTTCGGTCATGATGGTGCGATCCATCTCGAAGTACTCCTTCCTGCTTTTGTATTGGGAATGGTTATGAAACACCCGGAACATCATCATGCCACAAAAACAGAACTTCGGATGACTGACATTATTTCTTATACTTTCATGTTGCTTGTGGGATTAAGCACTCCTTTGTTTGTACAAGGCGATTTGAGTGGACTCCAAGGGGACATTACCAGCGTAACGGCTTCGCAACCAATGATGTCGTGGGGTATGATAGCCCTGAACGTATTGATCGTTACAGTCTTATCGAACATCGGAAAACTCTTCCCATTGCTTTGCTACCGCGACCGTCATATATATGAAAGACTGGCTCTTTCCGTAGGAATGTTCACTCGCGGAGAAGTGGGAGCCGGAATCCTCATCATCGCTTTGGGATATAACCTGGGTGGTCCAATCCTGATTATCTCGTTGTTAAGCCTTGTATTAAATCTGATACTGACCGGTTTCTTCGTAATCTTCGTCAAGAAAATGGCCATGAAGGTTTATGGAGATTCGGCGCTCCGGGAAGGTCCGCAAGAGGAACTGTATTGATTACAACAATAATTTACAAACTAAAAAACGCTGATTCAAAACTATTTTGAATCAGCGTTTTTTTAGTTTAGTATAATCGGACATCATTTATCGAACCGGATCGCAACCCAACGGTTTTTGTCACGGAAATGATGCAATTTCAGACCCTGACGTTCAGCTTCCGCCTGAATAGCAGGAATATCTTCAACATAAAAGCCACTCATAAAGATAACCGAACCTTCATGCATACATTTTGCATATGAGTTCAAATCATTCAATAGGATATTCCGATTGATATTCGCAAAAATAACATCATAAGTACGGCCATCCTCTAACAGAGATGCGTCTCCGCACTGAATTTCAATATTTTCAGTTTCATTCAATTTCGCATTCTCAACCGCATTATCACAAACCCAGTCATCGATATCAATCGCGCGCACAGGGTCTGCTCCTTTTTTAGCGGCCAGAATTGCCAGAACGGCTGTTCCACAACCCATATCCAAGACACTCTTGTTCTGGAAATCATAATCCAGAATCTCCGTCAGCATCTGACTGGTTGTTTCATGATGACCTGTTCCGAAAGCCATTTTCGGATCAATCAGAATATCATATTTCGCCTCGGGGATATCCGTATGGAAGGTAGAATGAATCACACAGTCATTGCCGATAATGATGGGTTGGAAATAATTCTTTTCCCACTCCTCATTCCAGTTCTTTTGTTCGATCATACTGACCGTATAAGAGATTTTGACTTCGAAAGGAAATTCAGCAACCATTTGTTTTAACAAATTTTCATCATATGCTTTTTCCGTCACATAAGCCTTCATCGATTCGTTTTCTACTACAAAACTTTCGTATCCGATCTCACCCAAAAGGGCTGCCAAAACATCTGTGGCAGTTTCAGAAAACGGGACAAGGTTGAATTGTACTTCGTTATAATTCATCTATTTAATGTTAAAAATAATTCACTTCAAATTCACTTTTCGTTTAAATGTTATATTTGTAGCATAACCTTAAACTTAGTTTAAACCAATTCGATTCCGGATTGTCTTATACTATATACAAAGGTAATCATTTAACAAGAAGAGTAAAATAAATTAAGGAGGAACCTCATTATGAAAACAAGGGCTTTACTTTCTTTCCTGACCATGTTTGCCGGGTGCACACTGGCCTTTGCTCAGTCGAAATTCGTTCCTGAAGATGACATTTATTATCAACCCGACGAAACGAATAAGATTGTTGAAACGAGAAAAGCGGCTTCTCAGCAATACAAAAACGAACGGGAAGTTGTCAGTGAATCAAAATTTACATCAACATCCTCAACCAGAGATGTTGATGAATATAATCGCAGATATATCCCCGAAAACCTGGAAGAAACAGCTATGCAAGTTCTGGATACGCTTTCTCAGGGCAGTCGGGTAATTTATGAAAATCCGGAAAAGGGTTATTATCTGAACGGATTCAATGGAAATAATTCGGATTATCAATACGCAGAGAGAATCCGTAAA
>JBOFCW010000001.1:0-2916 GCA_051646395.1 Bacteroidales bacterium | reverse complement strand
GTCCGTAAATAAGCAACCGCTTTTTCCGCCTCAGCAAGCGTTTGTATGACAATGATATGTCCGGGAAAACTAACGACCTCCATGGTTGCAATCTGCTCTTTGGTTATCGTTATCGATTTAGTTATATTTTCCATTATTTACTTAAGTCCATTCTTCCAAATCCTCCTCATCTATATCACTCTCTTTTTGACTATCAAAAAGCCAGTTTTTTGACTGTTGTAGGTTTGAAACTGAAAAATCATCTTCCTCATCAAGTTGTTCATCGAAATGAATACTGTGAAGCGGGCGCATTACATTGACAAGTTTTTGTCCCCAGTATTCTCTGAAATTATCAGATAAACGCGCTAATGCATCATTCATCGTCGTTTCAAATCCCATGCTGTATATCGAAATGAAGTCTTTTATATCCTGATAGATGTCAGTGAGATCTTCGGATACGGTGACGTTTATTGGATTTTCACTGTACTGCATATCATTTGCAAATACTTCAAGGTAATCATCCTGTGCACCCATCAGGCGGCTGATATTACCTCGTATGTATTCATACATTTCTTCAGTTACGAATTGTTCTCCGGGTTCATCAAGCTCATAGTCCGTTTTGGGGAGTAGGACTGCTTTAAGATAAAGCAATGGTAATATTTTGACACATTTGTCAACAAATTCATTGCGAAGCATTTCCGCTCCTTTTTCTATAAATGCACAATATTCTGCACCTACAGTTACAAACTCAATGGTCTGTTTTGAAAATACAGGTGTAGCTTTCATTCTCCTTTGCGGTATAAATTGTGTTGTTTTACAAACTCATAAACTTTAGAGGAAAGGAAATAACGCATGTTCTTTCCTCTTGCTAAAGAATCTCGGATAAATGTAGAGGATACTTCAATCAAAGGAGCATTCACAGTTCTGATATTTGAAAATTCGGGGTCGATGTAAACTACATGTCCCCGACGGGGATATATCAAAATGTTGTAATTCTTTTTGATCTTCTCGTGTTCAGCCCATTTATGAAATATCAACCAGTTGTCGGCTCCGATCAGCAGAAAGAACTCTCTCTCGGGATACCTTTCTTCCAGGGCTTCAAGAGTCCGGATGGTGTATGAAGGACGAGGAAGTTCAAATTCAATCGTATTTGCCTTGAAATGCGAGCAATCCTGAATAGCCATTTCGACCATTTTCAGGCGCATACGGTCATCAAGCAGCGATTCTTTTTCTTTCAAAGGATTTTGAGGGGTCACAACAAACCAAATCTCATCCAATCCCTCAAACTCGAGTAAGTAATTCGCTAACGCAAGGTGTCCGATATGAATTGGATTGAATGAACCCGATAATATTCCTGTTCTGATCTTCTTCATTTTGAATTATTTCTTATCTATGAACGCCTGAATTGCTTCGAAGGTTTCTTTTTCCGCCTTTTCCAAATCATCGTTGATGATGATTGTGTCAAACTGAGGTGCGAAAGAGAGTTCAAAAGCCGCTCGTTCAATGCGCTTTTCTATTACTTCCGGTGCATCTGTTGCACGGCCGATCAGCCTTTTGCGCAATTCTTCGATTCCCGGAGGTTGAATGAAAATACTCAAGGCGCGGTTGCCATAATATTTTTTTATATTGACACCCCCCAAAACATCTACGTCGAATATGACATTTTTTCCTTCAGAGGTAAGTCTTTCGACTTCACTTTTGAGTGTGCCATAAAATTTGTCCGTATATACCTCCTCGTATTCCAGAAACTCATCGTTTGCGATTCGCTGACGGAAATCCTCAGGTGAGAGAAAATAATATTCAATCCCGTTTTTTTCTTCTCCGCGCGGTGCACGGCTCGTAGCAGAAACCGAAAAAGCCAGATTTAAATTTTTTGTAAGTAAATAATTTATGATCGTAGACTTTCCTGAACCCGAGGGCGCAGAGAAAATAATTAATTTTCCTTCCATTTATAAATATCCTGATTAAAGCACGTTGAGTACTTGTTCTTTGATTTGTTCCAGTTCATCTTTCATCCTTACAACAATTTTCTGTAATTCGGCGTGATTTGATTTTGAACCGAGCGTATTGATTTCGCGTCCGATTTCCTGACAAATGAAACCAAGTTTTTTCCCTTGTCCACTGCCCGAGTTCATCGTTTCGATGAAGTATTTTAAATGATTATCCAAACGATGTTTTTCTTCATTGATATCAAGTTTCTCAATGTAAAAAATCATTTCTTGTTCAAATCGATTCTGGTCGTAATCAAAGCCTTCGATTTTAGCCAGTGAATCGGTGATTCTGGTTTTTATTCGTTCGATTCGCTCTTTTTCATAAGGTTCAACGTCTTTTAAAAGAGAGGCGATATTCTGGATCTTTTGTTCAAATAAGCGATAAAGCATTTCACCTTCCTGTTTGCGGAAATCGCAGATATTATTCAAAGCGGCAGCGACAACTTGTTCAACAACCGTTAATTCATCGGTGTCGATTTCTTTGATTTCGGTTTTATATGCTTCCGGCATACGGAGCAGAACCTGAAACCAATCTGAAGGGAGGCTTACACCAAGCTTTTCGGATGTTTCTTTAATTTGTTTGAAATAATTTTCGATGACAGGTTGATTTATTCTCAAAGAAGTTTCTTCACCCAGGTTTTCAACATAAATGCTAAAATCAACCTTACCCCGTTCCAGACGCTGTGCTATCTTGTTTCTGAAATCCATTTCCTTTTCCCGATAATTTGAACTTATGCGAGCAGAAAGATCCAGTTGTTTACTATTTAGCGATTTTATTTCAACGGTGATTTTTTTGTTTGGAAGTTCGGCTGTAGCTTTGCCGAAACCTGTCATAGACTGTATCATTGTGTACAAAGTTTTCGCAAAATTAATCTTAATTCTCGTTGGACCATTCAATATACAACTAAAATTGTTTATTTTTGTCATATCGAAAACAGGAAAACTC
>JBOFCW010000357.1:0-2290 GCA_051646395.1 Bacteroidales bacterium | reverse complement strand
CTTTACTCATTGTTATTGCTTCTTTTTTGTGTGGGGCATATCAATTGTAAAAAAGAAACTCCGGATGAACAGGTTTATTCGATCCTATTGTCTGATGAAAAAGGCGATCCTGTTAAAGACGCTTTTATTATTACGAATGAGGTGAAAGCAAACCGTTGGGTCAAAGGGACAGAATCCAAAACCTCGGAAGATGGGAAAGCAGTCGTGAGCGGAGGTAGGGATCTTTATGCCACGGTTTATGCGGCGGATTACGAACCGGAAAAAATAAAACTGAATTCAGCGGTGACTGAAATTGTCCTGAGGAAAAAAAATACCCTGAGTATATTGTCATACAATGTATTGGAGGGCTTCAAAGCTGCCGATTCGTTTAAAGTGAAACAATTTCGGGAATGGATAAAAAAATACAATCCGGATATCATTCTTTTTCAGGAAATGAATAAATTTACGGATAGTTCGTTAGAGGAGTTTGCTTCGAGTTATGGTCATGGTTATTCCGTTTTGTTGAAAACAACAGGTTATCCTACTGCCGTAACTTCAAAATTTCCGATTTCGAATATTCAGAAAATTCTCGACGGGCAAACCCATGGTTTCATTTCATGTAAAATCAAGGACCTGAATATCTTTTGTTGTCATCTCTCACCCCGACAACTTGAAACACGACAAAAAGAGATCCAGCAGATCGTTACCCGGGCCACTTCCTGGCTGCTTCCGGGATCGAAAGCTCTGATTGCCGGCGATCTGAACTCTTACAATGCTTATGATGAACAAGCATATGGAGCCGGATTTAAAAATGAAAGAAAGAAATACAACCCGAATACACCGGTAGATTATTCCGTTACGAATACCCTTTTAGATAAAAAATTTATTGATGCTTACACACTGTTCAGTGAGGGTGTCTTTAAAGCGACGATCCCGGTTACCGCCGATCCTGCCTTCCCGAATAAAGGCTGTCGTTATGATTATATTTTTATGAATGAGGAACTGGCTCCGGCGTGCACGTTTTCGGATGTTCTAAGAGAGCGGGTAACGGACGAATTATCCGATCATTATCCTGTATATGTTCGTCTGAAACTATGATTCAGGCAGATTTATAATTGATAAAAATTTGATTCATGAGAAAACAACTACTTTCCTTAATCCTTTTTTTAGGTGTCGCATTCACTTTATTTGCTGAAGGACACATTACGATCAATGGTAAAGATTATCTCAAAAAGACGCTCACTCCACGTACGGAAGTCGTACCGGGTGTGTATTCCTACAGCTATTCTTTGCCGGATTTTCCGTTGCAGGTCTTTTTTGTTGAAACGGATCTGACTCGTCCGGAACTTTCGTTCGAAGCGGGTTTGAGTCATGACAGTATCCGGGGGACTGAACAGGTATTGACGATGTGCCGGCGTAAAACCACGGGCGACAAAAAAGTAATAGCTGCAATCAATGCCGATTTTTTCAGAAATATCAAAGAGAAAGATCCTGCCGGAGTTGAACGTACGGTAATTCAGTCATGCAACGGTACGATGACCGGTGGTGTGATGGGTGAGGTTCCTTCTCCCAATTTCGGACCGATGCTCGGTTTTTGTACTCAGGGTAAACCTTACTTGGGAAGCATGACTTATACGGGTTATGTGAAGAGAAAATACCGTACCGAAACGCTTCATAATATCAATACAGGGAGAGGTGCCAACCAGATGATTCTTTATACACCGCTGATCGGAAAATCAACCCGATCCAATGATTACGGAACGGAAGTGATTCTGGAGATGAAAGCAGGCTTTTCATTGGGTACGAATAAAGAGGTATCCTGTATCGTGAAAAAAATCAATACCAAAGCAGGGAATACGCCGATTCTTCCGAATCAATTGATTCTTTCGGGACATGGCACAAGCGAGGAGTTTTTGGGGACATTCCGGATGGGCGATGAGGTAAAAATACGGATCAATATCGCTATTGCCGGTAGTGCGGAGCCTTATCCTGATTTTCAGGAAATGCTTGGAAGCAATACGCTGGTTTTGAACGATGGAGAATTGGTTACCGTGACATCTACTGCCGGAGGGCCGGATGCGCGTCATCCAAGAACCGCAGCCGGATATTCTGCCGATAAATCTAAATTTTACCTGTGTGTTGTAGACGGAAGAACTGATGTTTCTGCCGGACTCAAGCAACAGGATATGGGGATTATATTGAAAGATGCGGGTGCTGCTTATGGGATTAACTTCGATGGCGGAGGTTCTTCTATTCTGGCGGTAAATGGAGAGGCATTCAATAATCCTGCGGGAGGTACGCCTTACCGTTA
>JBOFCW010000115.1:0-8664 GCA_051646395.1 Bacteroidales bacterium | reverse complement strand
TAGGTCCAGACCGTGATCAGACGATCGAAAGATATACAGAAGAATGTTAATCAGATTACAAAGTTTATTGTAAATCATATTTTCGGGCCGTGTTGCATATCGCATCACGGTCCGATTTTTTTCAGGTATCTGATATTACTGAAAATTAACAGATGACCGGTCTTTATTTAAGAAGAATGGTACGGCTTTTGCATTATATTTGTTGCCATCACATGCTGAGAAACTCCACTGGTGTAACATAAGATTAAAAAATCAACTAAATAAAAGAAGACGAATGGGAATGTTTTTATTCATAGCTATTGCTCTGGTTAGCTTTCTTGTACAGAGCGTTTTGAAAGGTAAATTCTCCAAATATTCAAAAATACCATTGTCGGTTGGTATGACCGGGGCTGATATTGCCCGTAAAATGCTTAATGACAACGGGATTTATGATGTAAACGTAGTGCCTCATGAGGGTACTCTGACTGATCATTATAATCCGGAAACAAAAACCGTAGCGTTGAGCAACGATGTTTATTATAGTAATTCTGTTGCAGCTGCAGCTGTTGCCGCTCATGAGTGTGGCCATGCTGTACAGCATGCAACTGCTTATTCGATGCTGACGCTTCGTTCGCAGTTAGTGCCGGCAGTAAGTTTTGCTTCTCAATGGGTTCAATGGATTTTACTGGCCGGAATTCTGATGATCAACAGCATGCCGATGTTGTTGTGGGTGGGTATCGGCCTTTTTGCCATGACAACTTTGTTTAGCTTCGTGACGCTTCCGGTAGAGATCAACGCTAGTTCACGCGCGATGGCGTGGTTGAGCAGAGCCGGAGTAACCGATGTGCGTACGCACGACAAAGCTTTTGATGCTCTGAAATGGGCAGCTTATACTTATGTGGTTGCTGCTTTAGGATCGTTGGCTACATTGATTTACTATGTTATGATGGCTATGGGCCGCCGGGATTGATTCAATTCAAAAACAGATTATATCCAAATCAAAGGAGCCCGTTCGGCTCCTTTTTTTTATCTTTGCTTTACAAAAACAGAAAGATTAAAAATAATATACAGCTATGGCAAAACCATCCATTCCGAAAGGAACACGCGACTTCACGCCGATAGAAATGGCGAAACGTAATTATATCTTCAATACCATTCGTGATGTTTATCACCTATTCGGTTTTCAACAGATTGAAACACCAGCAATGGAAAATCTTTCGACGTTGATGGGTAAATATGGCGAAGAAGGGGATAAATTGCTTTTCAAGATCCTTAATTCGGGTGATTTTTTGAAAGATGTAAAAAAAGAGGATCTTGATGAGAAAAATCTGGCTCGTCTGGCATCACAAATGTGCGAGAAAGGGTTGCGCTATGATTTGACAGTACCTTTTGCGCGTTTTGTGGTGATGCATCGTGATGAAATCGCTTTCCCGTTCAAAAGATATCAGATTCAGCCTGTGTGGCGTGCAGACCGTCCTCAGAAAGGGCGTTATCGTGAGTTTTTTCAATGTGATGCCGATGTCGTAGGCTCAGATTCGCTTTTGAATGAGGTCGAATTGATTCAGATCATCGACGAGGTATTCAGCCGTTTCCGTATCCAGGTGGCAATTAAAATGAATAACCGTAAAATTCTTACCGGAATTGCGGAGATTATCGGCCAGCCGGATAAGATCGTGGATATTACAGTAGCTATCGATAAACTGGATAAGATCGGTTTGGAAAAAGTGAATGAAGAGCTTCGTTCGAAAGGTCTGACTGATGCGGAGATTGCACAGCTTGAACCGATCATTTTGCTGGAAGGAAGCAATCGTGATAAAATAGCCACGCTTAAAACCGTGCTTGCTGCTTCCGAAACCGGAATGAAAGGAATTGATGAACTTGAGTTCATTCTTGATAAAACGGATAAATTGGATATTCGTTGTCAGTTGGATCTTGACCTTACTTTGGCCCGTGGATTGAATTATTATACCGGTGCTATTTTCGAGGTGAAAGCTCTTGATGTGCAAATCGGGTCCATTACAGGTGGTGGACGTTATGATAATCTGACCGGAGTATTCGGAATGAGTGGCGTTTCAGGTGTGGGGATCTCTTTTGGTGCCGACCGTATCTTTGATGTGCTGAATCAACTGGAGCTATATCCGGAAGATTCTTTGCAGACAACACAGGTTTTCTTTGTGAATTTCGGTTCTGAGGAAGAAGCTTATTGTTTGGGGCTGTTGTCTCGTTTGCGTAAAGCGGGCATCCGTGCTGAAATTTATCCTGATGCGGCAAAAATGAAAAAGCAGATGAGTTACGCGGATAATAAAAAAATCCCTTTCGTAGCTTTGGTTGGTGCTAATGAAATCGAGCAGGGTAAGGTTAACCTGAAAAATATGGAAACAGGAGAACAAACAATGCTGACGACAGAAGAGCTGATTGATTTGTTCTGATTGTAAAAGTATTCCACAAGTATTACAATCAGCCTCAGATATAAAAATAAAAAACCGGCCGACTTGCATGGAAGCAAAGTCGGCCGGTTTTATTTTTAGTCATTGAGATGACAGAATTTACATTATAGCGGGTGATATTCCACGAAGGCTTCAATCGCTTCGTAAGAGGCAAGACCTAACTTGTGGTAAAGTTCGGCTGTCGCACGGTTACGCTCCTCAGAACGCTGCCAGAACAAACGTTCGTCATTACCAAGGAATGGTGCACTTTCCATCTGAGACTGGTGTTTTAGAATTGAGTTACGTTTAGATCGAAGTTCTTCCGGACTCAACGGAACAGCCATTTCGATGTGGTCAACTTCCCATTCAGCCCAGGCACCGCGGTACATCCAGATACGACAGTCTTTCAACCACTGATCTTCTTTCATATCATCAACGGCAGCCAAAACGGCATCAAGACACACTTTATGCGTTCCATGTGGATCGGCAAGGTCTCCGGCTACAAAAATCTGGTGAGGTTCGATACTGCGGATCAATTCCTTGACGATATCTACATCAGCCTGAGAAAGGTCGCCTTTTTTGATCGTTCCGGTTTCGTAAAACGGTAAGTTCAGGAAGTTTACATTTTCCGGTTTAACCCCCATGTAGTTACACGCTGTACGAGCTTCTCCACGACGAATCAAACCTTTGATCGAACGGACATCCTGTGTGTCGATTTCGCCTTCTTGTTTCTGTTTGTCGAGAGCTTCGCGTATATCCGAAAGTTTTTCCAATAATTTTTCATCGCGAATATCATACATTTCAGCGATACCATCCATGAACATAGAAAAACGTTTCACTTCTTCATCACCTACGGCGATATTTCCGGAAGTTTCATAAGCTACATGAACATCGTGGTGCTGATCGACCAAACGTTTCAACGTACCTCCCATTGAGATCACATCGTCATCAGGATGCGGACTGAATACAATTACGCGCTTAGGATATGGATTGGCTCTTTCCGGACGATAAGTGTCGTCAGCATCGGGTTTGCCTCCGGGCCATCCGGTAATCGTATGTTGTAGTTCGTTGAAAACTTTGATGTTTACATTGTATGCAGAACCATATAATGCGACCAGTTCGCTCAATCCGTTTTCAGTATAATCTTTATCAGTCAGTTTCAGAATCGGTTTATTCGTGATTTCACATAACCATACGATTGCACGACGGATAATCTTGTCATTCCAGACACAAGAAGTAACTAACCAAGGGTGGCTTAATCGTGTCAGTTGTTCTGCTGCAGAAAGGTCCAATACGATTTTCGTGTTCGCATGGTTCTGCATATAACTTGCCGGCAATGATTCTGTAACATTTCCTTCAACGATCTGACGAACCAGTTCCGAACGATTTTCACCCCAGGCAAGCAAAATCACACGACGGACTTTTTTCAAAGTCGCAATACCCATCGTGATTGCACATGAAGGAGCGCTTTCGCTTGAATTATATTGTCTTGATACGTTTTTACGAGTTTCGCTATCAAGCAGAATCATGCGCGTAAGCGAATTGATCTGAGATCCGGCTTCGTTATAAGCGATTGATCCGGTTTGACCTACTGAAAGTAAAGCCAGATCAATACCTCCGTTCTGATCAATCAGTTGTTCGTATTTCATGCAGAATTCATAAACAGAATCCTTATCATCGCCCGAATTAGGAGAATGGATGTTTGATGGATCGATATCTACATGATTCAGAAATTGCTCTTCCAGTTTTTTCAGGATAGAAACAGAGCTTTCACAAAGAGGATAGAACTCACAAACATTGAATACGATTACGTTTGAGAAACTCAGGTTTTGCTCTTTATGCATCCGGATCAATTCAAGATAAACATCCTGAGCCTGATTGCCTGCTGTCAGGGCAAGTACACATGAACGAAATTCTTTTTGGCGTTGACGGATCAGTTGGGCTATCTCCAGAGCTACTTCGACAGAAGCTTCTTTAGAATTTTCATAAATGTCTGTGAAGATTTTTTCGAAACGAGTAAGTGCTGTGTGCTCGAATGCCGATGAAGGACGATAATACTGTTTAGGTATTCTGTCCAGTTTAATCTGAGAACTAAGGTTAGTTTTCATTTGTATCTATTTTATTTATTAACACCAAGGTCAAATGCGCCATTAATTTACATCTGAAAAATAGATGAGTTTTCTGAGCATATTGCCGGAGAATCTGTATTTAAGATACGGATAACCCCATTTCTAACCAAAAGGATATTAAAACAAGATCAACACCAACAAAAGGAAGAAATAGAAATTAAGTGTTTTAAATATCAGAATTTAGATAGCAAAGATATTTAATTAATAGACTGCTCCAATAAATTAATACCAAACATTGACTGATTTTTTTAAATAACTTATCAATCTGAAATTTTGATAGGGATTTAGATCGCAATGGTTGCTGGTATTTTTTTTTAATATTCTACCTTTGTAGTAGTTATCCTGTTAATTTATTCAATTATTCATATAAGAAACTATTATGCGTTTAATTATTCAACCTGATTATCAGAATCTATCGCGTTGGAGTGCTAACTATGTGGCCTCAAAAATCAATCAATCTGCTCCTACGGCCGAACGTCCTTTCGTTTTGGGATTGCCTACAGGATCATCTCCTCTTGGAATGTACAAAGAGCTGATCAAGCTTTATCAGGCTGGTAAAGTTTCTTTTAAAAATGTGATTACCTTCAATATGGATGAATATGTAGGTTTACCGAAAGAACATCCGGAAAGCTATCATTCATTCATGTGGAATAACTTTTTCTCGCATATCGATATCAATGCAGAGAATGTAAATATCCTGAATGGAAATGCTGCAGATTTGAATGAAGAGTGCGATCGTTATGAGGCGAAGATCAAAGCTGTTGGTGGTATCGACCTTTTCCTGGGAGGTATCGGACCGGATGGTCACCTTGCTTTTAACGAACCATGTTCTTCGTTATCTTCTCGTACACGTGTGAAAACACTGACTAAAGATACGATCATCGCAAATTCACGTTTCTTCAATAATGATGTGAATCTGGTTCCAAAAACTGCTGTTACGGTAGGTGTAGGTACAGTATTGGATGCAAAAGAAGTATTGATTATGGTGAATGGTCACAACAAAGCATTGGCTTTGGCCAGCGTTATCGAGGGACCTGTGACTCATAAATGGACAATCAGCGCGCTTCAATTGCACCCGAAAGGAATCATTGTATGTGATGAAGCTGCTACAGAAGAGATCAAAGTAGGTTCTTACAAATATTTCAAGGACATCGAATCGGCACATCTTGATCCCGAATCATTGTTGAAATAAGATTCATGAATAAAAAAGCAGTCTGTAAACATTTCGTTTCAGACTGCTTTTTTCTATTTTATAGAGACTCGTTATTTTCATAACCCGAAATCGCCGATAGTACAATACCGTTATGAAAGGAAACAAAGAATATCTATTTTGCTTCTCCAAATTCAGTTTGTTGGCGTTCAACTTCTTTTAACTTGTAATTATTCAGCTCTTGCCGTAACCGCTCTATTTCTCTCTTGTCATCAGATAAGATTCGGTTCGCGTTTGAGGTTGTATTTTTCTTTATTTTGTCAAGATCTTCTTTTTTGTAGATTAATTTTTGCGGAGCAGGCTTGCTTTGAAGAATCAATTCCGCGCTGACAGGCATCTGTGAGCCTTCAAAAACCACCATGGCCGTGATTTTGATCTGACCCGGATTAGTCGTTGACTGGATGAGAACCGGAGCTGTGCCCCATCTTACAGGAGCGGGATTTGCAAAGACCGATGAATCTCCAATTATCTTGCCTTCACCTTCGATTTCAAAACGAATGAAGTAGTTGTTGAGCCGTTTAATATTTTCGTTTTTGTCAGTAATTGCGGCTACAATCGTCACGAAATCGGATCCATCAGCAATTAGGTCTGTATTTTCATTATCTACCCATAAAATGACTTTCTCCGGGCGACGAGCCGGGCTTATCCGATGCGTAGCTACCACTTCACCATCAATCAGCCCTTCTGCCAACATAAATACCTCATTTTGCCTGCCGGCATAGGATAGTTTTTTATCGATCATGAAATCAAATACATTTTCGAATGTGATGATCGGAGAGGGGATACCTGATTTTTTAACGGGCTTAGTATAGATGTGATTGTATCCGTCCTTATTGACTGAGAGGCGAATCTGTTCGCAATTGGAATAAACCTCTACGTCGGGGTTTGAAAAAGGCGTCATTTCATGAGCAATAAAAACCATCGGTCCTGTTTCCGCAATCAAATCTGTTTTCAAAGGATCACGTTGTGCCTGAAATAAATGATAGGCATACTTGGGTTGACGGAATACATCCATCAATCCTCCGTAAAAGGGATCCGGATGATAACCCCGCTGATGATCGAAAGAGTGCCATAGACAACCGCCCACATGTTGACGATTCGTTTCGTAAAGGGCGTTATAACTTGTATAGGGATAGGGTGGATTGGCATAATGTCTGGCTTGTACAAGCATCGGTTGTTCACCCCAATTACGAGACACGCGGCTAGGCGAGTTATGTGAACTCCAATCGTCTACGTTATCTCCCCATTCGCGCGTGAAATAAGTTTTTTTCTTATCAGCCTGTTTTAGGGCAAAAGCTCTGTCTGCATTCGTCGGGTGAGAAAAAAGAATCGGAAAATGTTCATGACCGCGTGCTTCTGAATCGCACCCGGAATAACAATAAGGAAACGGATATTCCTCATCTACGATGTTCCGGGCGTTTTTTGCAAAGTCAGCAGGATACCAGGTCTCATTCAGAATTGGTTCCCACATCCATACGGAAGGGTGGTTTCTGTCTCTGCGAACCATATTTCGGATATCCTGGTAAACATGTTGTTCAAATATTGGTTTTTCGTTCCAGAATTGCCATCCCGGTGTATTCACAATCACAAAAAGGCCGAGCTCATCACAGGCATCCATAAATGCAGGATCTTGCGGACAATGAGCATTACGTACAACTTTTAGACCTGCATCGCGAAGCTTTTTTGCATCGCGCCAATGGATATTGTTTGAAACAGCGTTACCGACTATTGCAAAGTCCTGGTGTCGGTTGGCTCCGATCAATGGTTTTTCGTATGGTTTTCCGTTAAGCCAGAAACCATCTTCTCCTTTGAATTCGATGCTTCGGATTCCGATCCTTTTTCTGTAACCATCGATTATATTTTCGTTCTCATCCATTACCCGTATGTATAGGTTGTATAGCTCCGGACTATCAGGACTCCATAGTTTGGGGTTTAAAACTGTTGATTTTGAATTTTTTACGGTACATCTCCCCGGGGCAATATGTACTGCTTCTTTAAAAGATGCTACCGGTTTCTCTTCTGTGGTTCGAAGTTCATAAACAATACTGCCTTTGAAAGATTTCTTGCTTGTGTTCCGAAGATGTGTTTTCAAAAGGATATCGGCTGATTTCTCAGATACCCGATCATAAGCAATGAATACACCGCCACCGGCTTTTTCATTTTCAAAATTGGGATCTGTTATATAAACCTGATTGTGGGTCACCAGCCAGCAATCACGGTAAATTCCTCCGAAATAAGAAAAGTCGAGTACATCCTGAGGCTTACCAGGTGCATAATCCGGATCATCGCTGTTGTCTGCCCATACGGCGATTACATTTTCTTTGTTCCAGTCTATCGCATCGCTAATCTCTACAACGACAGGTAAATATCCGCCGAAGTGTTCTTTCAATAATTTTCCGTTTACGAAAACTCTCGATTTTCCCATAATCGCTTCGAAATGGAGAAATATTTTTTTTCCTTTTAATGTACTTTCCGGGGTAAATTGCTTCCGGTACCAGATCTCCCCTTGATAGTTTATACATCCACTGGCTTCTGTCGGAAGATATTCAATACCGTTAGGCAAGGATACAACCTGCCAGTTACTATCATCGAAATTGTAGATATGAGCATCAGGTAAGGAGCCTTTATGAAACTTCCATGCGGGATTCATCGAATGAGCAGTTCTGCCTGAGCGTTCTATTTCAAAGAATCCGGCAGTGGAGAATTCCGGCAGATGTTGTGCCTCTGAATGAATGGATAGTGTTAATGCCGGCAATAAAATTAATGAAGTCAATCTCATCGGTATATGATTTTTTTATTCGCATCTTTTTTCAGCTGAATCTAAGGAGGTCAGAAACCGGATGTGTGTGATTCAAAATAATATGAGAATTGAGATAAGATATATTACCCTTTACGGGTCTGCATGAATATCTTTTACAAA
>JBOFCW010000355.1:0-9353 GCA_051646395.1 Bacteroidales bacterium | reverse complement strand
ACGATTGGTCTTTATCGGGATCGACGCCGGCGATGATGTGGATCCGGTCGTGTTGTTCGACTGTTTGTATATAATGGCCGGTTGAGATGTATCGGGCTTCCTCCTCGTCGGCGATCTTTGCCAGCAAAGGCCATTTCAGGTAATTGTTACACAAAACACAGGGTACCGGAGTACGTCCCGCCATATATTCTGAAGTGAAATAGGAGAGTATCTTTTCGCGAAACAAATCGCGCGCATCATAAACGATATGACGAATACCCAGGCGTAAAGCCAACTTTCTGGCATCCTCAAGATGATGCTCTCCGCCTTCGTGGAAAACAAAGGTAACACCGATTACTTCGTATCCTTTTTCTTGCAGCAGAATGGCTGAAACCGAACTATCGGTGCCTCCGCTCATGCCTAAAACGACTTTGTTGTTATACATAGATTAAAGTAGAAAGCTTCGATTCGTCAAAAATTTCATTAGCAGCTTTCAGGATATCAGATGAAGTGATACGATCAATTTTAGCAAATACCTCTTCAGTAGAATCATAACGGTTATATTGCAAAAACGATTTGGCCATTCCCATTGCAATTGACTCTTTATTGTCGGCAGCAATTCCGATTTGTCCACGGATTTGTTTTTTTGCCGCTTCGAGCTGAGATGCGGTAAGCGAGGTGTCGCGTAGTTTTTTTAACTCCTGATTGATTAATGTGATGCATTTTTCCGCTTTCTTCTGATCGGATCCGAAATAGATGGAAAAGACACCGGTATCTGAATAGGGAGTATAAGACGACTCTACATTATATACATACCCCCGCTTTTCGCGCAAGCTGATATTGAGCCGGCTATTCATACCGGGTCCTCCCAGTATATTATTCAATAAAGCCAGAGCGGACCGGCTTTCGTGGTGCATATCGTAGGCACGTCCGCCGATAAGCACATGCGCCTGATGGGTTTCTTTTTCTTCCTTCAGGTAACAT
Source organism: Bacteroidales bacterium (assembly GCA_051646395.1). Lineage (GTDB taxonomy): Bacteria > Bacteroidota > Bacteroidia > Bacteroidales > JAUNSR01 > JAUNSR01. The sequence goes on along the minus strand of JBOFCW010000355.1, from coordinate 8,390 downwards.
CCTTTATTTGCAGCGGGTGCAGTTCGGTTATTACCTTCCCAGCGAAAGGCTTCCGGATGGAAATTCCGTTCGAGGGTAGCAATTATTTTTTTGAAATCGGTATTTCCGACTGAGAAGAAGACCATGTTTTCGGGCCGGTACCAACGGTTGATAAAGTGCTGTCCCATTTCAGGGGTGAATGTTTCGAGTGTCGCTTCTTCTCCGAGAATGTTATGACCCAGTGCATGGTTGCTGAAAACCATATTTTCGAATTCATCGTAAATCAGCTCAGGCGGGTTGTCTTTATAAGAATTGATCTCGTCGAGAATGACATCGGTCTCTTTGTCGATTTCCTGTTGAGGAAAACGGGAATGAAGGGTAAGGTCGCATATCAATTCGCAGGCACGAACGAAATGTTCTTCCATGAAAACCGAATAGACGAATGTTTCCTCTTTGGAGGTATACGCATTTAGTTCGCCTCCTACTGATTCCATTCGATTCAGGATGTGCCACGAACGACGTTTGTCAGTTCCTTTAAAAATCATATGTTCCGTGAAATGCGCCATGCCTTCTTCAGAAGCCTGTTCATCGCGACTACCGACGTTGATAGCGAAACCACAATAGGAAACAGGACCGTTTAAGGGCATATGGATGATTCTCAGGCCATTTGGCAAAGTCGCTTGCTGATATTGCATGTCTCTCCTTTTAATGTTAGGATACAAAATTAAAAATAAATACTTTTGCAGCATGTCTTATTGATGCTGATGCGGAATTAAAAAAGTCCAAAATGGCGCAATCGACTTTGATATAAAACAGATATATACAGATGAAGGAGATAATTCGCTCTATCTTACAGCGGGAAGCTGAGGCAATATTGAATTTGCCGGTTACAGATGATTATGAGAAGGCCGTTGCACTGATCGTAGAGCAAGTCAACCATAAAGGGGGTAAACTTGTAATCAGCGGTATGGGGAAAGCCGGTCAGATCGGAATGAATATAGCAACGACATTCTGTTCGACGGGAACTCCGGCAATATTTCTTCATCCCAGCGAAGCTCAGCACGGCGATTTGGGTGTTATTCAGAAAAACGATGTGATGTTGTTGATTTCTAATTCGGGCAAAACCCGGGAAATCATCGAACTGATCTCTCTGGCAAAACGGTTGAATCCGGATATCCGGTTTATCGTAATAACAGGAAATAACGAAAGTCCGCTCGCTACGGAATCTGATATTTGCCTTTATACCGGTAATCCGGCCGAAGTATGTCCGCTTGGACTGACGCCGACGACATCAACGACCATGATGACCGTTATCGGTGATTTGTTGGTGGTGAATACGATGCAGCAAATACGTTTCGATAACGAGCAGTATGCAAAGCGTCATCACGGAGGTTATCTGGGTGAGAAGTCAAGACAGCAAAGCCAATCTGAAAAATAAAATCCGAACGCGGAAAAAAGAATCGTAAGTCCTCTTTTTTCCGCGTTTTTTATGTGTGTTTTCTGTGTTCAGGAAATTAGCGAAAACTTTATTAGATTTGTGTAAAGTAAAAATACAATAATCCAACAGCATGCGACGTATCATAGGAATCGGTGAAACGATATTCGATATTCTTTTTCGTAATGATCAACCCTACAAAGGCGTTCCCGGAGGATCGGTATTCAATTCGCTCATCTCGTTGGGCCGATTAGGGCTGAACCCTGTTTTTATCAGTGAAGTAGGGCGTGATCATATCGGAGATCTGATTCTTCAATTCATGGTTGACAACGGGGTTGCGACCGATCATATGTTCCGGTATTACGACGGAAAATCGCCCGTTTCGCTGGCCTTCTTAAATGACCAGAAGGAGGCTTCTTATGATTTCTATATGAGTTATCCCAATGACAGACTCGATATTGTATGGCCTCGTATCGATGCTGATGATGTCTTGCTGTTCGGTTCTTTCTATTCGCTCAAAGCCGAACTGAGGCCGGTGATGAATGAATTGTTGCAATATGCTCTCGAAAGGAAGGCTTTGATCTATTATGATCCGAATCTGCGTTCGAATCACGCTACGCAGGCACTACGCCTGATGCCTTCTATTATTGAGAATCTCGAATTTGCGGATGTGGTCCGTGGTTCGAAAGAAGACTTTTATAATATTTACAAAGAAACTGATGTCGATAAGATCTATCGGAATCACATTCGTTTTTACTGCCCGATATTTCTATGTACGGATGGTGAAAACGGGGTGTACTTGCGTACGCCACAGGTTTCGAAGCATTATCCGGCAGAAGCGATTGAGCCGGTCAGTCTTGTCGGAGCGGGGGATTCGTTTAATGCGGGTCTGATTTATGGGATGACCAAACTCGGTGTCAAAAGAGAGCAGCTCGTTTCTCTCACCGAATCTCATTGGGACAAGCTGATATATGCTGCTCAGCGTTTCGCAAAGGAAGTTTGCCGACAGGATGAAAATTATATTTCTGCCGATTTTGCCAAACAGATCGCAGAGATTCTCTGAGTATATCTTCTTTATCGATAGACCTGTGAAATCATTTGTATAGGATGTATTGCTTTTTTAGTCAAATCGATTGTATAGTTTTTGTTTAAGGCCTATTTTGCTTGCAATTTGCAATTATAAGCTTGAAATTAATGTTTTTTTATTATAGTACGCCTGCTGAATCAACTCAGGATGTGGTATCTTTGCAACAGCTTAATCAGATCAGCTATGTTTCGTTATTTTCCATTCATATTCTTTTTCCTGTTTTTATATTCATGTGCTACCCATACCTACGATATTCAAACGGTATGTGAGGTAACAGATGTGTATAATTACGTCGTAAAGTGGGAAATGACTCCGCATGTTGATGGTATTGTCGATATATATTCTTCTCAGGATCCTGATAAATTTGATATGAGTCGGCCCGTAGCCCGGGAGTCGATTTCCAAAGGAAGGGCTGATATTCTGATGAAGGGAAGTTTGAACCGGTGTTATTTTCTTTTGTGTTTTCCGGATGATGTACAGACTGTAGTAGGTGTTCGTGCGCAAAAATTCAATACGGTAGAGAATTTTCGTGATATGGGAGGATACCAGAATATCTTAAAACAGTCACTTAAATGGGGCAAACTATATCGTTCGGGTAATTTCGATTCGATCAATGATATCAATGCCCGGCGAATAGCCAAGATGAAAGTGAAAACGTTTATTGATTTACGCAATGTCAGTCAGGCTTCTTCTCCTTCGAAGGTAACCTGTATCCCGAATTATTGTCATTTGCCGGTACAGACGCAGCGTCCGGATCCACTTCCATTGGTCTATAAGAGCCAGTTTAAGCGAGGAGATGCAATTGTTTATATGCAGGATGCAAATCGCGAGATGCTGATTGAAAATACGGAGTCTTTCCGGAAAATGTTTGAAATATTGCTGGATGAGAGCAATTATCCGGTAATTCTGTCTTGCCGTTATGGAAATATGCAGTCGAGTCTGGCTGCGGCCTTGATATTATCTGCATTAGAAATGTCTGACTCGGTTATTTTGGATGATTATCTGTTGAGCAACAAGTATTTCAATATGCGTAAAGTCGCATCTGAAGCAGTGAGATATCCACTTGAAATACAGGATGCGATTACGTCGATGATGATCAGTGATGAGCGTTATCTGAATGCCGCATTGATAATGGTTCGTAAAAGGTATGGTTCTATCGCGAAATACCTTGAAGTTGAACTTGGGATTGGAGAAAAAGAACGTGAAAAGTTGAAGAGAAATCTCCTTCAATAGACCTGCTTATCCTGATTTGCCATTTTGTCGAAACACAGGATTCTCTTCTTTATTGTCTTGTTTGTTGTATCACTGTTTTGATTTTTTTTTCTTTTCTAATCCCGATCTCCTTTGGGTAATCAGTATTAATTTTATATAATATCTAAGATACAGGGAGTTGTATTAATGTTTATCTCCAATTTTAATGCAATTTTATTGATGTCGCAGAGGCTTGGGTTTTCTTAATCGGAAATATATCCCTACCTTTGCGCCGTTATTTTTTTCATATTTGTCAATAGGTTTGTTTGGTCTGTGTTAACATGGATTCCTTCTTTAAACTTAGCTCGCGAAGGGCGATATATTCTCTACTGCTGATTCCTATTGACTTCAAATTACATTTTACATAATGAAAACATTCGAAGAAATAGGTATCAATTCAGAGGTTCTGAAAGCGATTACTGAGATGGGTTTTGAAAATCCAATGCCTGTACAGGAAGAAGTGATACCTTATTTGTTGAGCGCCGATACCGATGTCGTGGCATTGGCTCAGACAGGAACAGGAAAAACAGCAGCGTTTGGTCTGCCTGTTATTCAGAAAATAGAGATTGAAAACAACCAGCCGCAAGCATTGATTCTTTGTCCTACCCGTGAACTTTGTCTTCAGATTGCAGGTGACCTGCAGGATTTTGCAAAATACATCAAAGGTCTGCATATTTTACCTGTTTATGGTGGTTCTAGCATCGATAGCCAGATCCGTTCTTTGCGTAAAGGGGTTCATATCGTTGTTGCCACACCAGGTCGTCTGATCGATTTGATCAACCGCAGAACGGTTCGTCTGGACGAGGTGAAATATGTGATCATGGACGAGGCAGATGAGATGCTAAACATGGGATTCACCGAAAGCATCAATTCAATCCTTGCTGAAGTTCCAGAAACACGTAATACCTTATTGTTCTCTGCAACAATGCCGGCTGAAATTGCCCGTATCTCAAAGAAATACATGAACAACCCGAAAGAAATTACCATCGGGCATAAAAATGAAGGTAACAAAAATGTGAAACATGTTTATTACATGGTTCATGCAAAAGATAAATATGCGGCACTGAAACGTATCGCCGACTATTATCCGAGCATTTATGGTATTGTTTTCTGCCGTACTCGTAAAGAGACACAGGAAATTGCAGATAAATTGATTCAGGACGGATACAATGCCGATTCTCTACACGGTGAGCTTTCGCAGGCACAGCGCGATGCGGTGATGCAGAAATTCCGTGTGAAAAACATTCAGATTCTGGTTGCTACCGATGTGGCTGCACGTGGGTTGGATGTAGACAACCTGACTCATGTTATCAACTACGGTTTGCCGGAAGATGTTGAGACATATACGCACCGTAGTGGTCGTACAGGCCGTGCCGGAAAATCAGGTATCTCTATCGCCATTACGCATGTACGTGAAAAAGGACGTATGCGCGAAATTGAGCGAATCATCCAAAAGAAGTTTGATAAAGGAACAATCCCTACGGGAGAACAGATTTGCGAAAAACAACTATTCAGTCTGGTTGACCGTTTGGAGAAAGTAAAAGTAAACGAAGAAGAGATTGCTCAGTATCTTGAGCCTATCTATAAAAAACTGGAGTGGCTAAGTACTGAAGATCTGATCAAACGTGTTGTTTCTCTTGAGTTCAACCGTTTGCTTGAATATTATCAGGGTGCTGAAGAGCTTGATATTCCTGACGAAAACAGCCGTTCGCGTGATTCGCGTGACGGAGATCGTGGAGATCGTCGTCGTCGTGGCGAGTCTGGTTTTACACGTATTTTCATCAACATGGGTAAAACTGATGGTTTGTATCCGAATTCAATGATCGAATTATTGAATCGTAGCCTGAAACGCCGCGTTGATGTAGGTAAAATCGATGTGCTTCAGAATTTCTCTTTCTTTGAAATTCCTGATGCGGATGCACAAAGCGTAATGAGTGGTCTTGCCGGTGAATCTTACAATGGTCGTGAGATCTCTGTTGAAATCGCTCAGGATAAAAAAGGTGGTGACCGGGGTGGTGACCGTCGTGGCGGATTCCGTCGTGGTGGGAATGATCGCGGACGTCGTCCGGAAGGCGGATTCCGTCGTGATCGTAAAGATCGTGATGCGTCTGGTCCACGTACGGAGCGTCGTCGCAGAAACTTCTGATCATAACATAAAAAGCTTATCATTAGATATAAAAAGAAGCCGGTTCAGTGATGGACCGGCTTTTTTATATCTGTATGGTCGGATATCAATGAGAATTTCCCTTCTTATTACCGATCAGATTATGCAGAAAGCTCTGGTAAGGACTCAGGTGTAAGTAATTTTTTTGAATATCCCTGGCCTGGGGATCTGAAAAGAATACGGCGTCCGTATCAGATCCGAACTGTTCGGGATAAATTACCAACAAATTGGTATGGCTGAAATCATCTGATAGGATGGCGGGTAGTTTATAGAATGAAGTATGGTAAGATACCGAGGTATGTCGGGCGCTGATAACTACGAATAAATCATGTTCCTCCACGATATCTTTCAGGGCGATGAAATCATCCCAATTGATCAGCTTTTCATACTCAGCCCGAAAGCGATATTTATGAGATTTCAATAATGAATCAAGCGATTTTTGAGCGTGGTCGTTGCAATAGAATACCGTGCGACAACCCATTTGTGTCGAAATATTCGCGATCCGAATTACCCATCGTTCAAAACCGGTCTCAAACTCAGCTTTGGCCGGAACGGCAATCACCATTTTATTGATCGTATTGATCGGCGTAAGCCCTTTCAGAATAAGTAACATCTTATTCGTGCCTCTCAGTATGTTCTGCGTGGTGAGACCAAAAAAGGTGTCGGCGATATTGGCCTTGTGATGAAAACCGACTACGATATCTGTGATGTTATTTTCCTTGATCGTATGAATGATGCCACTCGCAATATTGACATCATAGCGGGAGAGTGTATTCACTTCGGTATCGGCCGAAGCTGCAAGTTTGGCTACTTTGGGTAGCAGATTTTGTTTTGTATCGGATACTTTTTTCTCTTCTTTATCGACCAGTACAGAAAGAGCATACAATGGTGTTTTCTTCTTCGGATCTTTCAGCATGAGAGCCAGATTAAGCAGATTCTCGATCGTAGCCGGATTTGCCACTGGTATGAGAACTCTTTCTTCAAGTTCTTTTCCTGAAGATCCGATCGGCTCGGCCTCAGGAGATGTTGCTAATTCGCGGGCTGCTTTTTCGGTTACGATCGAACTGATCGTACAGGTAACCAGTATCATAAGAATCGTTCCGTTCAGAATATTCTCATTCAGCAACCTGATCGGTTCCCCCGCTTCGCTATAGCCGGTAATAATGTTGTATCCAATCAATACGGCCGCAAGTGTTGCTGCTGCTTGCCCGTTACTGAGTCCGAAAATGACCTGACGGTCGAGTTTGCTCATCCGGAATGTCTTCTGGGTGGACCATGCTGCCAGCCATTTCGTCGCAGTAGCCACGGCCGACATCGAGAAGGCTACGATAAGGGCTTCTGGTCCATTGAACAGAACTTTCAGATCGACCAGCATCCCGACTCCGATCAGAAAATAGGGAATGAAGAGCGCATTGCCGACAAATTCGATTCTGTTCATCAATGGAGATACGGTGGGAATATACCGGTTTAACACGATACCTGCCAGAAATGCTCCGATGATTCCTTCCAGTCCGGACAATTCTGCGGCAAATGATGCCGCAAAAACGATTGCCAGAACAAAGATGTATTGCGAAACACTATCGTCATATTTGCGTAGAAACCATTTTGAAATCCGTGGAAAACCCAGGAAAATAATAGTCGTATATAAAATGAGTGATCCGCCGAAACGAATCCAGAATAAGGTATTCAGGGATCCTTTGTACATCCCGGTTATGATCGCAAGAATCAACAAGGATAGGAGTACAGTGATAATCGTACCTGCAATGGTGATCGTGACCGCCTTGTTTTTTGCGACCCCGTATCTGCTGATAATCGGATAGGCTACCAGTGTATGTGATGCATACATACTTGCCAGCAAAACAGAGGTTACCAGCTCCATCTTTAAAAGGTAAAAACTTACGATCGTTCCGATTATCATCGGAAACAAGAATGTATAGGTTCCGAATACGAGTCCCTTCACCCCGTTTTTCCGGAAGTCATTCATGTCCATTTCTAAGCCGGCCAGAAACATCAGGTATAATAAACCGACCTTGCCGAATAGTTCGAAACTCATGTCCCGTTCTAAAATACCTGTTCCGTGCGGTCCAATAACGACACCTGCCAGAATCAGCCCGATGATATGTGGTACGCGGATACGATTCAGCAGGATAGGCGACAATAAGATGATACTTAATACGCAAAAAAATATCAATGTCGGATTTGAAAAAGGTATGTCGATAAAATTACGGATGAATTCCATATGCAAATATTCTGCGTGCAGTAATTCCTGACCACACGTGTTTAAATGTTGTAAAAAAATTACAACAAAAATATGAATTTGTAATCGTTTAAGGGATTAAGAAGAGATTTCTTTTTTAAGAAAATACTGTATTTCAGGGAATCAAAGGGAGTGCGAGCTTCTCTTTTCCGCTAATTCCAGATTCTGAAAGGTATTCTAGTAAAAGGATATATATTCCCGGCGTATCCGAATGGGG
>JBOFCW010000353.1:0-3652 GCA_051646395.1 Bacteroidales bacterium | reverse complement strand
AACGCCGATGGTACTGCGTATAGTGGGAGAGTAGGTAGCCGCCGTTTTCAAAGAAAGTCTGTTGAGTATTACTCGACAGACTTTCTTGTTTTATACAGAAACCCGTTGAGTTCGCTCAGCGGGTTTTTTTGTTTTATACCGGTTATTGAATCCCACCGACCAATGAATCGATGAATGCATTACATTTACATGACACCCTTCGCGTCCGATATTTTAAAACTGGAAGAATATTGCTTTAAAAGAATATTAGTTCTATTAAGTATGATTGAATCATTTAGAATATACAAATTCAAAATGCGTTTTAAATATTTTTGAATGGGATCCGATAAATCACGACTCTTAAATATATAACTTTGTGTTACAAGCGTTCTCATATTAATATCAAATCAATACAAGACATTCTATTAAAGGACATGATTGTATGAAAGCAGGAGATGCGCATATAGACAAGACAGGATAGATTTGAATTTTAAAAGTTTATTTCGAATCAGAATTTTTAAGTATTTTTTAATACCCGTAATAATGACCGATTACAGAATATTCCGAATCAACCATCTATCCGGATTTAATTTTTAAACAACTGTAGCATGAATCAAATAGAAAAAATCAGAGAACAATTTCCGATTTTAAAAAAGCGGATATATAATAAGGAGCTGGTTTATCTGGATAACGCAGCGACAACACAAAAGCCTAGTCGTGTCGTGAATAAAATAGAAGAAGGCTATTATCATACAAATGCGAATATCCATCGTGGAGTTCACTTCTTGAGTCAGGAAGCCACAGAGGCTCATGAGAAATCCCGAACGCGCATCAAGGATTTTTTAAATGCATCCAAGTCTGAAGAGATTATATTTACACGGGGTACGACTGAAGCAATCAATCTTGTAGTTTCCTCCTATGGCGATACATTTCTCAAGGAAGGAGATGAAGTTATTCTTTCAGAAATGGAGCATCATGCCAACATTGTACCCTGGCAAATGCTTCGTGACAAAAAAGGAATTGTGATAAAGGTGATTCCGATGAATGAAAATCAGGAACTGGATATAGAGGCATATAAAAACCTCTTTACGGACAAAACCAAATTTGTTTCTTTTGTTCACGTCTCAAATGTTCTTGGTACCATCAATCCAGCCAAGGAGATGATTGAAATTGCCCATGCTCATCAGGTACCTGTGCTATTGGATGGAGCACAATCCGTACCTCACCTGAAAATTGATTTACAGGATCTGGATGCCGACTTTTTTGTATTTTCAGGACATAAGATATATGGACCGACCGGGATAGGCGTTTTGTATGGGAAAGAACATTTGTTAAATGCAATGCCTCCCTACCAAGGAGGTGGTGAAATGATTGCTCACGTTTCATTTGATAAAACAACCTATAATGAGTTGCCCTATAAATTCGAGGCAGGAACGCCCGATTATATCGGTTCCACAGCGTTAGCTGAAGCATTGGATTTTGTAGATGAGATCGGCATTGAAAATATCGCGAAACACGAAGAAGAGTTACTTCAGTATGCGACCGAAAAAATCAAAGAGATTCCGGGAGTACGGATTTTTGGAAATGCGAAACATAAAAGCGGTGTTTTGTCGTTTCTTGTAGATGGCATCCATCATTATGATATGGGGATGATGCTCGACAAGCAAGGAATCGCTGTCAGAACCGGTCATCATTGCGCACAACCCCTTATGCAAGCCTTAGGAATTGAAGGAACAGTCAGAGCCTCTTTTGCCATTTACAACACGCAAGAAGAAGTCGATAAGTTCATCCATGGGTTAAAACGTATCGTGGCGATGTTTGCGCTTTAAACCTAATTCAATTACATTTAGCTATAGTCTGTTTCTAAAAGGCTCATAAAAATTCCCCTATTCCTTTTCTCTATGATTGAATGAGAAAAAGGAATAAGGGAATTTTTTTATGAGCGTCTGGCTATCTTTTCTTTTTAAATGAACACAAAAAACAGCGTCGTGCTCTTTCGCATTATTTTATTATTTCTATTCAGATCGGTTTACTATAACCTCACGACCGGCAGTAGAAGCATTCACCGACGATCGATACATGTTCTTGCTGAATGCCGGAGGGAAATAATACTTCCCTGCATATGATGTTGTGATATATACCGGAATTTTCACACTTTGTTCAACAGGCAACTTTGAAACAAAGCTAATCACATTATTGTCCCTGATATTCTGATATGACAACTGAGAATTCATAATTCCGTTTCCGGAAACTCCGGAATTTGAAATTTCCCATCCCGCAGGAATAGGTTGTTCGATTACCACATCCTGGAGCAGAACACCTGAAGTATTTGTTACCGTTATTTCATAAATAAAATTCATACCCAACGGTAGATTATTTACATCAATAATTTTTCCGCTCATATCCCGGAAGCAACTTTTTAATTCCATTCCGTTTGCCGTAGCCTGTTGTTCTCCCTGTTTTGCATTTCCGATCAGGAGGGTTTTTACATACAAATCGCCAGAACTCTTGTTTGTGATACGCATTTTTTCCGGTTTGTCTTCGGTTAATCTATTCTCATAAATCCAGTTCTGTTTTTTCGTGTCGATGTAATCTGTTTTCCCCTGATAGGTAAAATCGAATTCAAGCGAATTTATCGTAGGGTTTTTTTCCAAATAAGTATATAAAGTCATCAATGCGAATGCGATTGTAGTTGTAGAATTTGAATATTGAGCCGAATCAATATATTTAAATAGACTTTGTACACTATTATATGCCTGATTCTGATCTCCCAAAATAATAAAGGTGCTCAGCTGCAATGTTCCCAAATATGTATCCGAAGAAAAAATATTCCCATCATTTTCTTCATTCGTTTGGTTCGAAATGGATTCCAAAATCATTCTTCCAGCCTCTTTATTTTCAAGTCCGTAGGCCGCCGCCAGAAACCATTTTGATTCAATACAAAGATTTTTCAATTGGCGGAATCGATTCATGGCTCCCCTTTCCGGTTCATGTGCAAGAGCCAGCGTAAACAATCGGAAAGCCTGAGTCAACTGTTCTAAGGTAGCAGTCGGTGAATCCGGAGTCGGTTTCCATTCCCGGGCTATACGCGCCTGATAAATTCCGCATTCATGTTGCAAGCCGGGCGTAAGGATATAGCCATGCTTGGCTACCTCATTCAGGTACAACAACGCATAAATCGATCCCCATGCATTTGAAGAACTCCCTCCCGGCCAGTAGGAGAAAGCGCCTCCCGGAATCATATAGTTTTTCAATTTCGAATTGGTTTGTTTGATGATCTCTTCAATTTCAGCATTCTCTCTTGCCGAAAGCAAATTCAGTTTCGGTAAATACAAGGCGATTAATGCGCGTGATATCAGTAACTCGATGTTTTCATACGGATTGCTGAATACCTCGATAATCTGAGAACCCATATTGAGTTGTTTCAAACCGGATACACTCATATGAATCTTATTCGATCCCGGTATCCCGAACGGCTTTGTTGTTATCTCTTTGCTTTCACCCGCTTTCAATATGAAATTTTCAGCTTTTTTTTCGGTATAAAGCGGAGATACGATACTTATGTCGCTTTGCCAGAATGCCCTTTCTGAATCTCCGGTTACAAGGATCCGGACATGTCCGGGATTAAGCACATCCTTTGCTTTTACATTAAACCAAACGACCTTGCTTCCCT
>JBOFCW010000346.1:0-12993 GCA_051646395.1 Bacteroidales bacterium | reverse complement strand
AAGCCACGTTGACGGATGGTATCATTACTAAAACACAAGCAGGAGCTAAGGATTCAAAATATTAGTTGAAGTATACAAACTTTCAATGCTCCGAATTGGGAGTAGATATATAGTAAACCGCGTTGGGGATGTCTCCCCGGCAGAGGACTCTGCTGTCCTCCGTGGAGGGGCAGTTATTCGGGTGGGAATAAAAATAAAATCAGATCCGGAATAGAACGAGATTTAACATTACCACAACTTCTGAGACTGATCCCAACTTCTGAGACTGATCCAGCAGGGGTCGGAATAAATACGATATACCGCATAAAAGCAATCCGAAAGGATTGCTTTTATGCGGTATGGACGGGACTCGAACCCGCGACCCCCTGCGTGACAGGCAGGTATTCTAACCAGCTGAACTACCACACCGTTTTTGAGATGGCTCGGGGCTCATCATTTCCCCGATTGCGATGCAAATATAGGGAGTGTTTTTGAATTATGCAAATCTCAAATCAGCTTTAAGTCCATATGAAAAGCTGATTTGAGAGATTTGACTTGTGTAACTGGTTGTATTTTATTGGAATATATCTTAGTTGTAAATGTAATTTTTTTTGAAAAAAATTACATTAGCTCCTGGATGAAGGATTTCATCTCCGATTCTTTATCTTCCAAACGTTTCAATAGGGTGAACTGGGCCAATGTTCTTTGCCAGTTGTGTTCCGGAAATTTTATCTTATAATAGGCATCTCCATTCAGATAGTCAGTCAAAAAGCGAACGGTTTGCATATAGGTGAGCAGTTTTGCTCCATAAGGTAGATTCTCTATTTCTATATTTTCAAGAAATGGCTTTGCTGCTTCGACATAACCTTTTGTAAAAGCCCGGAAAATATCCATATCGACATCTATTTTATCTAGATCGGCTTCATCTTCTACGGCCGTATTGCCAGCTGTACGAATAAAATCGCCAAAGTCAGACAATACATATCCCGGCATGGTCGTATCCAGATCAATTACACATAAAAAATTACCATCATTATCAAAAAGCATGTTGTTGACTTTTGTATCACAATGAGTGATTCTTTTCGGTAGAACTCCTTCGCGGTATAATCGTTCGGCCTTACACATTTCATCAGCTCGCTTCATGAGTTCATCGATTATCGGCTCCGCTTTTTGAAGACGACCGGCAATGTTTTGAGCTACAGCTTCCCGAAGTTGTTCAAGTCTGAATTCCATATTGTGGAAATTCGGAATGGTAGCACCTAACGGTTCACCGGGAAGGTCAACCAGCATATTTTGAAAATCACCAAATGCTTTTCCCGTGTAGTACGAAAATTCAGGGGTTACTTGTTCGAAAGATTTCGAATTTGAAATCAGGATAGTCATTCTCCAATAATTTTCTCCATCGAATACATATAATTGGTTAGTTTTTGAGGGAATAATTCTTAATGTTTTTCTATCCAAATCTATTTCACCGCGCTCTTTTAATTTCATTCGAATGTGATCGGTAACACGACTTATATTTTGTTGCATTAGCTCCACATTCTGGAAAATGGCATGATTGATTCGTTGCAAAACATAATCCGGAGCTTCTTCTTGCAGGGTAAGTACCTTATAGGTATCGTTTATAAGTCCTGAACCAAGTGGAGAGATTTCAGCAATCTTTCCTGAAATTTGAAATTGATTCACGATATCATGTAAATGTGTCATAGTATTATTGCATTTTTAAGATGTGAAGATTCGTTGCTAAAGATATATAATTGTAGGATTTTTGTGGCTGAATCTTGAAATAAAAAAGCAGAAATACGTCGGAAAGAATCAGACGGTATTTCTGCTTTGCAGCGGATGCATTCAAATATATTTAGCGAATGCAGACAATTCCTTTCTCAGCAAAACCGGTTGTCAGATTAGAAACTCTGAAAAGATCGAGGTTTTTTAAGTCATTCGCCGATAAATCTTTCATTATGCGTACAACCGTTTTCAAAAAAGATTCATCCGAAAGTTTTACTTCGATCCCCAATTCAGGGCATACCCGCAACTCAGGACTAAAATCATCCCGAAAAATCCAATCATCATCATCGGTGTTGTAAACTTTTGAACCGGAAAGTTCAATGGAGTAGGGCTCTTGGAGACTAAAATGAAGCACTTTGATTCCTTTAGGAACCATCTCTTCTTCGTCTATCTGAAGAAGCCAGTCTTTAATCTGCTCTTTCATTGTGAAATATTGAGCATCAGTAAGGCGCATCTTTTTCTGAATTAAAATTTAAGTAATTAGTTTTAGTTAGATTAGGTTTGAGTCCTTAATTCAAATATAGAATATTCTGATGACAAATAATCAAATTTATATTAGAAATTTTTATTTCAAATATTATTTTTTTATGCCGATTTTCATGCGCCTACACGGGTGTCGTTTGTTTTAGTTTCGGGAGTGATTTTCTGGATTGAAAAAATGATAAAATATGGAAAAAGAGGTAATTCATAACTTCGAAAAGAACCGTTTCGAGTGGTTTGAACAGGGACAGAGGGCGACGTTGTCATATTGTTTTCCCTTGCCCGGATCTATTGAGTTTACGCATACCTTCGTTCCTCAGGAGCTTGCGGGACGAGGAATTGCGTCGAAGCTGGCAAAAGCGGCATTAGAGTATGCCGCACAAAGACATCTTGAACCTTCGGCATCATGCAGTTTTATGCAAAGATATATGGCTACTCACTGAAAGCGATTTGTGAGAATGCCATATTCTGTAAATGATATAGAAGATTTAATTTGTATTTAGCAGAGTTTTTAGCAGATTGATTAAAAAATGAACCTTTCCTTCGAATGGTTCATTTTTTTCATGTTATTTTGTATACTAAATTTATCCCGAGCTTCGATGCTTTGCGGTGCTAGATTAAGAGAGTCATCATATTAAATTTTTATACATGCCGGTTTTTACTAAAGAACTAAAAATACAATTTCTTAAATTTCTGGGAATTGGTGTTTTAAACACATTGGTTACTCTGTTTGTGATTTATATTCTGATGAGTTTGAATGTAAATTATAAGCTTTCGAATCTCATCGGATATATAGCGGGTGTCGTAAATAGTTTTGTATGGAATAAAACCTGGGTTTTCGGTTCTAAAAATAATATATTCAGAGAAATAGCCGGCTTTTTGTTTAGTTTCTGCATTTGTTACGGAATCCAGTATTTAATGTTAATGTGGATGGTGGAATACCGGTTATGGAACACCTACCTGGCCCAGTTGATAGCGATGGGAGTATATACGGTGCTTAACTTTTTAATGAACAGATTTATTACTTTTCGTAAAAATCAAAATAAATAAGATATAGATGAAGATAGATATAGTCATTCCTTGTTATAATGAAGAGGAAGTATTGCATGAATCTTACAGACGATTTAAAAATGTTTTTTCGAAAGTCGATTTTGATTATTCGTTGATTTTTGTGAACGATGGCAGCAAAGATAAAACGCCGGAAATTTTAAAGGAGCTGGCTTCCCGGGATTCAAACGTAAAAGTTCTGTCTTTTTCACGTAATTTCGGTCATCAAAATGCCGTTAGCGCAGGTTTGCATCATGCCGATGGAGATGCTGTCGTTATTATTGATGCCGATTTGCAAGATCCCCCTGAAGTAATCCCTGACATGGTCGAGAAATGGCAATCGACCCGGAGTAACATCGTTTACGCCGTAAGGGAAAGTCGGAAAGGTGAATCTTTTTTTAAATTGATCACTGCAAAATTGTTTTATCGAACATTGAATCTGCTGTCTGATTATCAATTTCCCGTAGATACGGGTGATTTCCGACTGATTGATAAGCATGTATTGGATGCTTTTCGTCAGTTTCCTGAAAAACATAAATATTTGCGAGGCCTTTTCAGTTGGATGGGGTTTAAGCAAGAGCCATTCTATTATAAACGGGAGGAACGTTTTGCGGGTGAAACCAAATATTCGTTTGCGAAGATGATTAAGCTGGCTAGTATCGGAATTTTCGGTTTTTCGAAAAAGCCGCTTAAACTCGCGATTTCGTTAGGTGTCAGCTGTATCTTTTTTGCTATTCTTTTGGTGATATGGATGTTGTTCCTGAATATATTCAGACCGGAGCAGATTGTGCCCGGATGGTCATCGACGATTTTTATCGTTTTGTTAATGGGTGGTATTCAGTTGTTTACTATTGGTATTTTGGGTGAATATATCGGCAATATTTTTGATGAAACGAAGAATCGCCCCGAATACCTTATTCAGGAGAAAATAAACTTTTAATACAGAAATATATTAAACATACATTTATAGATGGATTTGAACTCAAGAAAAACATTGTTTTGGCTTTTACTTGCTATACTCTGTGTAACATTGCTTCCGTTTTTGGGATTGAACGATTTCCATACAAAAGGGGAACCTCGTGAGGCTGTCGTGGCCTATTCAATGCTTGAAACGAACAACTGGATTTTGCCGGAGAATGCGGGGGGAGACATGGCATATAAACCACCTTTTTTTCACTGGTGTATCGCTTTGGCTTCATTGCCCTTCGGAGAAGTGACTGAGTATGCTTCTCGTTTACCCTCAGCATTGGCTCTGATTGCGATGGCTTGTGCTTTTTTTCTGTTTTTTGCTAAACGTACCGATCCGCACCGTTCGTTTCTGGCAACTTTGATTTTTGTTTCCAGTTTTGAGGTACACCGGGCTGCTATGAACTGCCGTGTGGATATGGTTTTGACAGCAATGATCGTCATGGCGATACTGCAACTCTATAAATGGTGGGAGAACGGTTTTCGGGGCATTCCCTTCTGGGCTGTATTGTTCATGAGTCTGGGTACGCTGACGAAAGGTCCGGTAGGTTTCATTTTACCTTGTGCTTCTTGCGGATTGTTTCTTTTATTGAGTAAAGTTTCATTTGGTAAGGCTTTTCTTAAAATGGTTATCGCCGGATTATTATCACTCATACTTCCCGGAATCTGGTATTATTTGGCTTATAAACAAGGAGGGACGGAGTTTATAGACCTTGTGATGGAAGAAAATTTTGGACGCTTTATGGGAAAAATGAGTTATGCGTCTCACGAAAATCCTGTTCATTATAACTTTTTGACGATGATAGCGGGGTATATTCCATGGACGTTGATTCTGGTATTTACATTGTTCGTGCTCAATTATAAGAATTTAAGACAATGGAGCCATGGTTTATGGAGTCGTATTAAGAATTGGTTTTTCACTGCAGATCGTGCACGTGTTTATGCACTGGTTTCCGCTTTGTTGATCTTTGTTTTTTATTGTATTCCAAAGAGTAAGCGTAGTGTTTATTTGTTGCCCGTTTATCCTTTTGTAGCTTTGTTTATAGCCGATTTATTCATCTGGCTCATCCGGTATAAACCGAATGTATGGCGTGTATTCGGATGGATTATTGCATCGCTGACTTCTTTGTTGTTGGTTGTTTACGGAGTGATTAAAACCGGATTGTTTCAACCAGAAGTATTGCTTTCCGGAAAAACCGCGGATAAAGTTGCACAATATACCAACGAAATAGAAGCCGCGCCACTAGGTTTTATCGGCTTCGCATCTCTTGTTACTGCTCTGATTTTTGTCGTTTATTTTTTCAAACTGATTCGTTTGAAAAAATGGGATATGAGTTTTATGGCAGGGATTATTTCTTTGGTTTTTGCATTTCAGATTTTACTAGACGGAGTGATTCAACCGGGTATTTTGAATCATAAATCCATTAAGAAATTTGCACATCAGGTTGAGGAGATTGTTCCTGAAGGAGTTATCTATGGGTATATTCCGGTGGAGATGATGCGTTTTTATATCGTGAACTTTTATATTGGTAACCGCGTACATCTTTTTGAAGAGAATAATCCAGACAGCGGCTATCTTTTGGTAGGAGAACGGGTTTTTAATGAGATGATAGCGCCACGTTATGGTGAGGCTTATGATTTTGAACGCGTAATCCGCACACCGCATAACGATACAGAAATCAGGGATTATATCTGGCTGTACCGTTTTGATCGAAAAAACTAAACATATGGATATAAAAAAAGAAGACGGAACTTCCAAATCAAATAAAAAAGGAGAGTTTGTTAGATTCCTTATCGTTGGTACCGTTGCTACGGTTATTTTATACGGGATTTATTATCCGCTTTGCGATTTATTGAATCCAAGTGTGGCTTATTCGATCGGATTTATATTCAGCTTTGTCGCGAACTTTTTTCTGACGTCGATTTATACTTTTCGTTCCCGTCCGACCTGGAAAAAAGGATTGGGTTTTTCATTGCAACAAGGCGTGAATTACCTTTTTCAACTGGGATTTCTGAATCTGTTTTTGTGGATGAAAGTGCCTAAAGAGATTGCTCCTATTCCGGTTTTTTTCGTGATCCTGCCAATCAACTTTATTCTTCTACGGTTGGTGTTCAAGAAAAAAGTATTCTGAGTTATACGTAGATCAATGTTAAATAAAAGGCCGTTTTCGATAGAATCTATTTCTACCGAAAACGGCCTTTTCTGCTATCAGTAAATGTTATTGAGCCATTGCGAAACGGGTCTTCATATTCTTGATCTTCAATCCTTCTATCTTTTTTAGCATAGTATGGAATTTCTCAGCTTTTACAGCTGCAAAAGAATGATATTCCTTTACTTCGATAATTCCGATATCACTCTTCTCTATTTGACCGTTCTTTATAAGGAATCCGGCAATATCACCTTTGCTCAGTTTGTCTTTTTTTCCTTTACCGATGTAAAGGGTGATCCATTCCGGTTTCGCCGGAGCCGGAGTTATTTCAGATAATTTTTGAAAGGCCGGTTTTTGGTCGATATAATCCGGTAAATATTCTTCGGGACCAAGAATCAGAAACGCATCACCGCTTTTATCCAAACGAGCAGTACGCCCATTTCTGTGAACGAAAGCTTCCCTGTTAACCGGTAGGTGATAATGAATAATGTGTTTGATTTCAGGAATATCTAATCCACGGGCAGCCAAATCGGTGCAGACCAATACATTCGTACTTCCGTTTCTGAATCTGGCAAGGGCTTTTTCGCGATCGGTTTGTTCCATTCCTCCATGAAACAAAACATTATTAATCCCCATTTTCGATAAATATTCACTCACACGAGCAGAACTGTCTCTGTAATTGGTGAAAACAAGTTTTGAGCCGCCGTCAAGTTCACAGATTAGTCGGTACAACGTATCGAGTTTGTCAGCGATGGGGGAGTCAACTTGTTTGAGTGTCAGTCGTTCATTTACGGCCGATTCTTTCAAGAAAGAAAGAGTCCGAGGATTCGTTATTCCTGTATATGCGGGAATTTCGGTACCTTCGGTCGCCGATGTCAAAACCCGTTTCTTAAGATTTTTCAAACGTCCTATGATATCCGACATCTCTTCTGTAAATCCCAGTTCCAGTGCCTTGTCGAACTCATCCAAAATAAGTACGGAAATTGTATCGGTCTGAAAGTTTTCTTGATTCAGATGATCCAGGATACGTCCGGGAGTACCGATCACTACCTCCGGCTTTTCTTCCAGTTGATTTCGTTCAATCCTGGAATCATGCCCTCCGTAACAACAAACGGACCGAAATCCACTTTTCATGGATTTGAAAACTCGGTCGATTTGTAATGCCAACTCTCTGGAAGGTACAAGGATGAGGGTCTGTATTCCTTCATCCTTTCTTAAATCCAGCATCATCGGTAAAAGAAACGCAACTGTTTTACCTGATCCTGTTGGTGATAGTAATATTAAATCGTTTTGTTTGCCATAGGCTTCCAGGGCTGCATGTTGCATTTGGTTTAGCGAATCAAAGCCAAGGGCATCGAGCGTTTTCTGTATCATCATCTTCTTCGTCTTATTTAGATTGCAAAGTTAGAATACATAATACATTTTTCGTTATTGATATGTATATTTGTCACTTTAATTCAAATCATTTACCTTATTAAAATGAGTTTTCTCACAATTTTAATGATTGCAATCGGTCTTTCGATGGATTCTTTCTCCGTAAGTATTTCCAGTGGTATTTTTATGAAAAAATTCCGGCATAAAGAAGCGTTCAAGATAGCATTTATCCTGGCTCTTTTTCAGGCGGGGATGACCACGATCGGATGGGCTTTAGGCATCAGCTTTAGTGATTATATCAAAGCTGTCGATCATTGGATCGCTTTTGTATTATTA
Organism: Bacteroidales bacterium; assembly: GCA_051646395.1. GTDB lineage: Bacteria > Bacteroidota > Bacteroidia > Bacteroidales > JAUNSR01 > JAUNSR01. The sequence goes on along the minus strand of JBOFCW010000346.1, from coordinate 4,873 downwards.
TCATATTTAGGGGGTAAAATGATTTATGAGGCATTTAAGACAAAGGAGGAAACAGAGGAAGGATTCACTTCTCTTTCTAATAAAACGATTCTAACCCTGGGTTTGGCAACTAGTATTGATGCTCTTGCGGTTGGTGTCGGTATGGCTTTTCTTAATTCCGGAATTCTTTTTCCATCTTTAGTGATTTTTGCTACTACATTGCTTTTCAGTATCTGCGGTTTATTTTTTGGTACTCGTTTTGGGCGTGTAAAATGGATGAATATTGAAATGGTAGGAGGGATTATCCTGATAGGCATCGGCGTTAAGATTTTGCTCGAACATACCTTGATGAATTGATATTAACAGGAAATTGTCAGAGCGGATTTTATGCAAAAATTTTTTTTTTATATAGGGATAGTATCTGCATATCTGATATGCATGTTGCTTTTATGGGGTGTGAATATCCATCTTTTCTGGCGTGATGGTTCTTATAAAAACAGGGTTTGGCTTCACAGAACCAATACACCGGAAAAATTGCACGAATTTATAAACGAGTATGATGGTTTTGAGTGTGACATTCTTTTGAGGGAAGATTCTATATTGGATATCACACACGATGAGCCGGTTTCCTGGAATATATCTCCTGATCCCTATTTTCAGGTTCTTTCTTCGGGTGCTGAGCGCCACGTCTGGTTCGATTTTAAGAATCTGAATAAAGAGAACGTAGAAGAAGTGGAATCACTTTTTGATGAACTGGTGCAGAAATATAATATTTCTAAAAATCAATTGATTATAGAGGGGGGAGATACTGCAGCTCTTCGTGTTATGAAAGGGGCAGGATATTATACAGCATATTATGTGCCGATGATAAAAGATTCGCGAATGAGTGCCAACGAAAGCGATTCGTTTTATAAACGGATCGATCTGATTGCAAATAGCGGAGCTGTTGACGCTCTCTCTTTTTATGTGCGGCAGTATGAATCGATTAAACGATATGTTTCTAACGGTATCGATTTTCTTACATGGGCTCATCATGAAACAAAAGAACAATTGTCTTTATTTCCACGTGGAAGGAAATTGCTGAAAGATCAACAAGTAAGGGTTATTCTTGTAAAAGATAAAGGTAACCATCATAAATAAATATGCCATTTCAACCATTTACCGATACCGAATTGGGGTTAATTACGGTCAAACCACATTCGCGGGCTCGTAGTTTTATCTTTAGAGCTACGAAAGAAGGGATTCAGATAACCTGTCCCTTGCATGTAACCCAAAAACAAATAAAAGAGGCTTTTGCGCAGCAACGTCAAAAGTTGCAACGTTTGGTCCAGAAAAAGCAGCAAGAACCATTGCTGAAGAAAGATGTCGTTTTTTTAGTGACCGGTTTCAAAATATATGTAGCAGAAAGTGGTTACGGAAATCTTTTCCAGGCTCGTTACTCGGATGAGGTCTTGGAATTGGTATGTCCATGTCGTACGGATTACAATCGTGCCGAGGTACAAGAATTTTTTTTCAAAAACGTAACTAAGGTTGCACGTTACAAGGCTGAACGTTATTTACCTAACCGTTTAAATGAATATGCCTTAAAACTGGGATTGAAATATAAATCCTGTCGTGTGTCTTATGGTAAATCTCGTTTGGGAAGATGTGATTCACATGGAGAGATACTTCTTTCATACAGACTCATGTTATTGCCTTCACATTTGTGTGATTATGTGATACTACATGAATTGGCTCACCTGAAGGAAATGAATCATGGCTCAGGTTTTCATCAACTTCTTGATACCTATTGTCAGGGCAATCACCGAAATTTGGAAAAAGAACTAAAAAACTACCGATATCCTATTTGATGAATAAATAAGGATACACACGGTTACCGTCCGACTCAAGGATGTGAGTTTGAAATTCAAGTTTGTTTTCATGGATTTCAATGACCCGGGCACCTGTGGGATAAAGTTGATAGGTATTGCGACTTCCGCTTTTTCTACCATAGCAAAGCGCGATGTCGTCAACGCGAAGCAGGTAATTATTGAAGTGGTCATGCCCACAAAATACTCCGCAAACATTCTTTTTTTCTTTAAGTGCTTCAAAGAAGCCGTTGCTCCAGGAACTGTAGTACTCCGTTTCACCTCTCAGACCGTACAATTCATTATTTTCTTTTGTGGCATTTTCTTTAAACTCTCTAAGCGGTACGTGCATGAATACCAGGGCCGGAATATTTGAGTTTTCAGTTTCTACAGTTGTAATTCCTTGTGTTTTTAGCCATGCCGTTTGTTGTGGACGAATACCCAACACGGAATCCGTATTCGAAAAATCATTGGTGTCGAATAAATAAAGTAAAGCGCCTTTTCCTGTTTTTGTACTGTTTTCGATCTCTACAACCATATCACCCTGAGTGAATGATTCCGAATCTTCATAAAACACATTTTGACAATTCGGAAAGTTACGAATCATTTCGTAAAGTTTTTTACGTGTAAGAAAATACTGAGAATCGTGATTTCCTAATGTAATCAGATAGGGGCGGTCGAGTGTGGACATAAATGCTCCAAAAGTGATCCAATGCAGGCTTGCAGGTTGACCTGTAACGATGTCTCCTGTAAATACAATCAAATCCGGATCACTATATCCGATCAGTTTTATGATGTTTTGTTTGATGACTTGTTCGTATTGTGATTGATCGATGTGCAGATCGGTTAACTGTAGTATCCGGAATGTTTTATTTTTATTGAAATGAAGGGGTATTTTGAAGTTTTTCTGCTTGAAACCAGATGTTTCTACAGGTATTAGTTCCTGATTATCAGAACACGATGCAAAAAGAGAAAATAGGATCCACCCGAAAATAAAATATATCAACCGCTTCATATAAAAACAACTTTTCAAGAGAAACATATTTTCTCACTGAAAAGTTGTTTTGAGCTGTATTTAATTTCAATATAACAGATGAGATATCTTTCATGAGGAAGAATTCCTGTCGGAGAAAGATTGACCCGAGAATCATCAAAAAGAAGGACTACCGTTTTAATCTTTATGAAAGAGGAAGGTGCCTCCACCTTGTTTTAGTACAAGCGTACTTTTTTCTGGATCGAACTCTATGACAATTCCTCCCTGAGTATACTTAAAGATGTTTTTAGATTTGGCTTCAAGTGGAAAGGAGGGTTGTCCGGTCCCTTGTGCTTCCAGTATATCTCCTTTTTTTTTGATCGTAAGTTTAATCGGTAATTGATCGTTTGAATAGATACCGGTATATAGGTCCAGATCGTTTGGAGTGAGTTTGGTGAGATTAAAATCAGGTAAATCAAAATCGTTCCCATAAGCCCAACTCATCACAGCAATGTGGATGTCGTTGAAATTATAACTTAGTGCGTTGGACATAATTGCATAAGAGATTTTATCCTCGGGGAAATAGATTACCATCGAGTTGAATCCATCAATCCCGCCTGTATGTCCATATCCTTTTTTAGTATTAAATGGAAATTGGAATAGTCCCATGCCATAATTTTCTTTGATAGTTTTCATCGTGGAAATACTTATTTCAGAAATCAGCTTACCATCAAAAAGCGCATCCATAAACTTGTTTATATCATCGGATGTCGATAGGATTCCTCCGGCACCGAGTGTAATAGATGAATTCGTTTTTAATTCTATCCTCCACCGATCGAAGTATTTATATGAGTTACTTTCATTCTTTAGCCCTGTCAAAGTTGGTTTTCCTAAATAGGTATTTCTGAGGGATAATGGTTTCGTTATGTTGGAAGACAGAATTTTTTCATATGATTTATTATAGGCTGACTCAAGTATGTAGGAAAGCAAAACATAATTTGAGTTGCTATATTGAGCTTTACTTCCCGGTTCGAAGTCGCTGCCTCCCAGAGCAATCGTTTCGACCATTTGGTCTTTGGTTCTGCTTTGCGTTTGCCATTTGGAGAAAGATTCGTCTGCAGTGAAATTATGAATTCCGCTACGGTGATTGAGTAAATGAGAAAGGGTTATTTTATCGGCGTTTAGGATTGATGGGAAATACTTGTTTATAGTTTCATCCAAAGATAATTTTCCCGCCTCGATAGCCTGAAATATCATTACAGCAGTAAATGTCTTTGAAATGGAACCGATACTATATTTGGTGTTTCGATCTGATGGGATACCCTTTTCCAAATCTGAAAATCCCACCGATTTTGTATATATATTTTCTCCGTTACGAGAAATGGATACATTTCCCATAAATTTATTATTGCTCTCTAGTATTTGAAAAAATTGGTCAAGTTTAGACCTATTGACAGTTTGTCCTGATAAAATAAAATAACAAGGCAAGAATAATGATAGAATGATGAGTCTCATGGTATTATATTTGTGTGTTTTAATTCAAATATATCGATTTTCAATACATAGCTTAGCTCCCAATCGTTAAATATGCACTTTAACAAATTTAAAGCAGCGTCTGGATGAAATGATAATAGTCGGCATAACTTGAAATAGGTGTTATTTCGATGGATGACATAAATATACCAAAACGGATCCTTTACCTTCTATTTCTATCGTAAAACGAGAGTCGGTTGTTTCGTTGAGAGTACCTTCCCACCAGACGGGTAAATTTCGTTTGTGAATTGGATATTTTAATCCTCTGGTAGAGATTATACCAAAAGGGAAAATCGAAAAAAGAGAAACTTGCTGTCCAGGTGAGCATTCGAAGCTTGTTGTTTCACTTATCGAATGAAAGATACCATAATCAGAGACCATGCAAATGTGTTCGAATAATCCGGTATATTGTGTCAAAAGAGAGATATTACCTAAAGTGTGATCTTCCCTAAGGCCCGTAGCACCGATGATTATGGGACTGTAAAATCCTTTGCCTTTTGCAAAATTAATGGCTTTTGTCAGGTCGTTCGTTTCCTGATCC